>JAPUJX010000245.1 GCA_027295975.1 Gammaproteobacteria bacterium | reverse complement strand
GGCACGTGAGCGTACACATTACCTCCGAGGGCGAGGAGGCGATAATCACCGGCGACATGATCCATCATCCTTGTCAGATTGCCCATCCGGAATGGTCGAGTACGGCTGACTGGGACCCTGAGGCGAGCGCGAAGACCCGTGACCGCTTTCTGGCCCTTTATGCAGACCGGCCGGTGCTGGTCATAGGCACCCACTTTGCCGCGCCCACCGCGGGTCGAATCGTGCGTGATGGTCAAACCTATCGGCTCGACTATTAATTCAACAAAAACGTGATCATGCGTCTGCAAGCCGGTTAGTCAGTTCCCCTCCAGCACCGGCTCCTCCAGATTCTCGTCCACGCGCCGCACCGATGTGGATACGAAGGCCATTATTACCACGACAGCCATGAAGATCGCGCCGCTGACCATAAGTGCGATGGCGACGCTGTACTGCTCGGCGATAAAGGCGATGGGGATCACCCCGAGAGGCATCAGTCCGTGAGACATCATGTCGATGCTCATGATACGCCCGCGCATGCCTGCCTCCACCTGCATCTGCAGCAACCCGCGGTTCAAAGACATGTTCCAGGCGCTGATCCAGCCGATGCAACCCACCATGGCGGCTGCAAACAGCGTTGAAGTGGCCATGCCGAAAGCAACGGTGAACGCGCCCCAGCCTACGCAGGTTGCGATCAGCCAGGTGGCTTTGTTTTTGAGATCGCCCGTGGCGGCTAACATCAACGAGCCGACGATGGCACCGATACCCATGGCGGACATGAGCAGCCCGAGGTCGTCCGGACCGCCACCGAGAATATCCTGGTTGAATGCGGGCAGAAGGGTATTGATCGGCATGCCGAACACGAAAGGCACGATGGAAAGCAGAATGAGCCCAAAAATCGGCGGGTTCTTCCACACGTATTTCAACCCATCCGCCATGTCCTTCATCGCGTTCTGCTCGTCGGAGCGCTTAATCAGGCCGGTTTTGCTCACCATCAACATGGTGATGGCGGAAACGAGGTAAAGACTCGAGATCACGAAAAATACGATGCCGACGCCGTGGGTTGACGAGGTGTCGCCGCCAGCGGTCCAGGCGATGAGGAAACCCGCGAGGGCGGGGCCGAGAATACGGGACAGATTCCAGCTGGTGGTGTTCAGCGCCATCGCGGTGAAGATCAATCGTTCTGGAATCAACTCGGGTACAAATGCCTGACGTGCGGGCATGGACAGGGCCAGAACCGTGCCGTTGAAAAACCCGAACCAGATGAAATCCCAGAATGTTGCGTGGTTTCTGAAAATGATCAACGCCATGATCGCGGTTGCGATGCTGTTGAGCATCTGAGCGAATACGATGATGCGCTTCTTGGGCCACCGATCCGCGACGACGCCCCCCCATAGAGAAAACGCGTTGGTTGGGACCATGAACGACAGGGTCACCCAGGCGAGATCCAGGGCGGAGGAGGTGAGCGTATATATCATCCAACCCCGGGCGATGATCTGCATGTTCATGCCGAACGATGAGCCGAGGTTGCCGATCCACAACCAGCGAAAGTCTTTTACATCCAGCGCTTTGAAGATATCTCGAGTGGCCAAGGAGGAACTTACTTCGAGCAAAGCCGATCAGTTTAGCATGGATGCCTCAACGAACCGGTTGAGTGGGTGTAAACATCCGGTCGCTCGAGCCGGAATTCGGCCCTGCACGAACTTATTTGTGAGACAGGACATTAGATGGCTTCGGCAATCCTTGCCAGCACCGGGCGGATTTCCTCGAGAAACGCCTGGGGGTTTTCGCACATCGGAAAGTGACCAAGCCCTTTCATGGTTTTGTATCGTGCGTTGGGTATCATCGCTGCGAGTTCGGCACCCAGTTCCGGCGTACCGCTCCAGTCGTACTCGCCATTCAAGATATCTACCGAACACCGATCTGTGTTGATGCCCGCCGCGGTGTTACGAACATCGTGGTCGATGCTGTAATAATAGAGGTCTCCTTTGAAGACGGAGGGTGCGCCCTGGCTGTAAACCCAGGTGGTTTCGCGGCGCAGTGCCTCCGGACTCATGGGTGCCATCAGCCCATACATCAGATGTGCCTTGTAATCGTTGCTGACTTCCGGATGGTAGAACTCATCCACAAATCCACCGGGCGTGTGCGCGGATGCTTCGAGCCCAACCACCGCACGGAACTTGTCACCGTGGTACAACGCCAGATCTATCGCCAGGTGGCCGCCGATGGAACTGCCCATATAAACCGGTTGTTCACAGCCCAACGCATCAGCCAACGTGATCGGTACGCTCATCAGGAAGTCCTTGGTCAACCGGTAAGGCTCGCGCCACCAGGCAACCTCCGTGGGTGGAACGGATTTGCCGTGATAAGGCAGGTCGTAGGCGATCAGGCGGAACTGCTTCTGCAGAGCCGTATCCTCCAGTATGTGGCGCCACTGCCGGCCATCGGCACCCGCGGTATGTTGCAGCAGCAGTGGGATGCCCGTACCCGCTTCCTCGAAGTAAACACGGTGCTCGACGCCATCGAGTTCCAGATATACATAACGCCCCACGGCGCGATCGAAGCGGTAGTTGTTATTCATAGCCGATCTCCCGCATGAGTTCGATCATGCGCCGAATGGCGGGATAGTAGGCGCAATAGTGGCGGGTATTGCCGCTCGTGGTGAATCCGTGGTGAATGCTGGCTGCGTAGAGATCCTGATAAAACGGTTTGGGAACCGGTTCGAGCATGGCCCGCCAATCGGCCTCCGGCGCCGCTATGGACAGATCGCTGGCGATGACTCCCAACCACGGTTCCACGCCTGTGATCTGCCCATCCGAGATGCGCATGTGATAAGCATCGCTGCCGTTTTCGATGCGGACGTGCGCATTCCAGAAGCGCGCATGGAGGAGAAATTCACCGTCGTTGTTGGCGCTGGCGCGCAATCGTTCCCAATCGAGCATCACAGGTCTACAAGGTGTGACCGAATGGTCAGGATAACCGATCTCCGCGGCCAACTGCAGACCGTTGTTAAATTAGATAATGTGCTATAGCTCGAACGACGGAAAAGACCATGAAAATAACCGGACTACAAATCTTCTACGGCGTGCTGGCGATAGTTGGCTTGGTCGTGACGTGGTACTTCAATCTACAGCCACGTGAAACCGGGTATATAGCGTCTTACATCAACTAACCTCCTTCAATCGCGGTCGATCTGAGAGATAATTACCGGGGAAGAAATAATAGAGTAAAGGAAGTGAGAACCATGTTGAGACAGCTTGGAAGGACGGGTATCAAGGTATCCCCCATTTGTTTAGGGACGATGAATTTCGGCGGACCAACGAACGAGGCTGATGCCATTCGCATCACGCACACCGCCCTTGATCAAGGTATCAACTTTATTGATACCGCCAATGTTTATCAGCGTGGTGAAAGTGAACGCATCGTAGGCAAAGCGCTTAGAGAATGGAACAAGCGAGATGAGATCATTGTGGCAACCAAGGTCTACAGTCCAATGAGCGGTAATCCTAACGATCGTGGAGGGTCGCGTCGGCATATCATGAAGTCGTGTGAAGCATCGCTTGAGCGACTTCAACTTGAAACCATAGACCTTTTCCAACTACATCGAGCGGATTTGGAAATTCCTCAGGAGGAAACTCTGCGCGCCTTTGATGACTTGATCCGACAAGGGAAGGTACGCCATATCGGGTGTTCCACACATCCAGCGTGGAAGGTGATGGAGGCATTGGCTATTTCTGAAAAGTATGGCCTCAATCGGTATGTCAGCGAGCAGCCGCCGTACAATCTACTGGATCGACGTATCGAGAATGAATTGTTACCGCTTTGCAGGGAATATGGACTGGCGGTATTGCCCTGGTCACCCGTTGCGGGTGGCGTTTTGACTGGCAGGTACACTTCCGATGAAAAAGCGCCTCAGGGCTCGCGCGCCGATCTTTGGGGTGCGCGTTTTGATAAACGCGTGACCGACAAGGGTCTTGAGGTTGCGTCTCAAGTTGCGGAGATGGCGGCTGCTAAAAACATGTCGACCAGTCAATTGTCGCTACTGTGGGTAAAAGAGCAGCCACTGATTACAGCTCCCATTTATGGACCGCGCACACTGGAACATATGGAAGATGCGCTGGGTGTGCTCGAAGCTACCTTGACGGAAAGCGAATTGGCCGAGTTCGACAAGTTGGTGCCACCGGGTAATGCGGTTGCGGACTTCCATGACAGTAACAATTGGATGAAGGCGCGTGTAGTTTCAGAGCACTAATCTAAATTAATAAATTAGCATGTTGTAGATAAAATCACCCGGAACCGGGAATTGCGTTAGCCCGCCTTCGAGAGCGTCGCCGTGGCGGAACGGCTTTTGCCTCTCTGCCTACGTCAAATCGAAGTCTTCACGTACACCTGTGTTAGCCAAAGCAGGTTGTGATTCTGGTATGACTTGTCGAAACCATCCGCTGTAATCCAATTCTCGATACGCTCAGGCGCATGCACGTATGGGCGAAAATCGGAGCGAAGAATCTTCATCGCCAATGCGGCAAAACCCATCATGACGTGAACGTACCAACGGTTTCGCGGATAAGTCAGGGCATATACGCGCTTCGTTTTGCTCAACGAGGAATGAATCAGCCCGTCGGCATCCGGATAACAGCAGACGACTTTGTCCAGAACGGTGACTTCAGCATCGGGGAGAGATTCACTGATATCCATGAAGTCGCCCTCGAAGTAGTCGGTTCTCTCTGCAAGCCTGCGTTCTTCCGCCCAGTGACGCGCCTCTTCAATCATCTTGGAAGCCAGATCTACGCCGACCGCCGATGAGGCACCCCGCTCCAACAAAGTCTGGTGCAGATGCCCGACGCCGCTGCCGATTTCAAGAATCGTCGCATCTTTATATCCGGCCCGTTCCAGCCCCTCCATCAGCTGCTTCTGGGAAGGTTCAAACCCCTTTTTCTCAAAACGTTTGCGATACCTGCCGGCAAAAAAAGAAAAGAAACGATTTGCTGAATTTGAATGTGGGCAACAACAATTCATACCAGAGTTCTCAGGTTTCGAGCAATTCTCTCGATGGTAATATCT
Organism: Gammaproteobacteria bacterium; assembly: GCA_027295975.1. GTDB lineage: Bacteria > Pseudomonadota > Gammaproteobacteria > Pseudomonadales > Azotimanducaceae > SMWK01. Next base: position 5,778 of record JAPUJX010000245.1, on the reverse strand, counting down.
ATAGCAGGTACAGATTCCATGACTTTATCCAAGTGTCGGACAATCACTCCGCCAAAAGCGTTCCCGCGGGAACGCTTTTCATGCGGGTGTCGGCATTCCCGCCGCGACCCTTCAGCGGTTTCAGATGCACCTGTACTCCAGCCCCACGGGATCTGTGGCAGGCGTATACTCGCCAGATTTACAATGCCGTCAACCCGCGACTAAATCCAAAATATGCGATGGAGGCAGGTGCCATGCCCGGAGGGACGTTTGGACGAATCGTTGTAACCATAGTCGTCTTACTGTTTGTCTAGGTCGCGATCGGAAACTTGCTTCACCGCGAGATCTTGCCACAGGCGGCCCCGGATCCGGCCAGTTACCCTGGAGTCGGAGACTTGATCGTGAGCCGGGCCGAGGGATTTGTTCAGACAGTGACTGGTATTGATGGCGAATGGCTAATCAGCGAACTGGTCATCGAACCCAATGCCCCCGGTCCACCGCTTCACTTTCACGAGTCTTTCGATGAGCAGTTCTCGGTGGCCGAGGGAACGTTACACGTCCGAGTCAACGGAGAGGTGAAGAAAGTCGGACCGGGGGAGTCGATCCTCGTTCCCGCAGGCGTCCCGCACCAACCTTTCAACCCGACTGCTAAAACGGCAGCAACGCCAGATACCCCCCGAAGAAAAACGCGGCAGACCAAGTCGCAAGTACCGTCCCATGAACCAATATGATGGCATGTGGGAACTCTCTCGATTTCAAAATCGGCGGGCGAGAACATTTCACTGGTGATGGTTTTTGCACTTGAATGCTGTCGCGGGGTCAGAAACCCGGGCATACTTCGCTTGGTTGGGACATTTGTTTGAGTGAAAATCAGTTATGGGGATCCGCATCGGTCTTATCTCCGATACTCATCTACCTGAGGCACGAGCCTCTCTATGGCCACAGATCGGCGACGCGTTCGACGGGGTGGACATGATCATGCACGGCGGCGACATTCACGAATTTTTCGTCCTGGACGAACTCGAGAAGATCGCTCCCGTTTATGCCGCACGGGGTAATGGTGAGGATGGCGGCGGCGGCAGACCGTTGCAGCCCGAAGATCCCCGGGTGCAATACGCCTGGCTGTTGAATCTGGAAGGGCTCTGGGTGGGTTTGACCCACTACGTTCCCGTGCCGGAACGGCCACCCGACTTCACGTTGGACAGATGGATCGATCGATTTTTTCCGGAGCGCACTCCGGACGTCATTATCTCGGGTGACACTCACCAAGAGCGGATCGAAGAAATCAACGGGGTATTATGTGTAAATCCCGGGTCCGCGACTTATCCGCACAATTACGATACTCAGTTCGGCACTATTGGCTTTCTGGAGATTGACCAAGGTGTTGCGAGTGCGAGCGTGTGGCAGCTTGTCGAAGACGGCATCGAACCTTTCGACTGGGAAGGCGTTCCTCCCTGGAAACGGCGTTAACATGAAAAAACTCATCGCGGTGTGCACGTTGTTGTTGATCGGTTGCGCCGAATCGCCGACGCCCATTCTCGGCTGCGAACCCAGCCATGGCATGACCCCGGATTGCCGGTTTCACAATCCTGAAGACATGGCGGTTCTGGGTGACCAACTCCTGGTCAGCCAGATGGGGTCCATGGATGGGGCCAAATCCGGCGATATAGTTCTCTATTCTCCATTGAGCGGAGACATAGAAGTGTTGTTCCCGCCAACGTCGATGGTTGTCATGAATGATCGCGGTTGGGGAGACGAAACCTGTCCGCCCCCCGACCTGGTCGCGTTTTCTCCTCACGGGATAGATCTCGAGCAACGTTCGGACGGACGCCTGATGTTGCTCGTGGTGAATCATGGGCAGCGGGAATCCGTGGAATTTTTCGAGGTGTTACAGCAGGGTGACGGCGTCGCGCTCGCCTGGCGAGGTTGCGCATCGGGCCCTGACCAGGCGGCGTTCAACGATGTGGTTGCGAAGCGCGACGGCGGGTTCTGGGTAACTCAGATGATGCCGAGGGACAGCCAGATGAGCGCCATGTTGAAGGCGCTTCTGTTCGGAAGCGATACGGGTTTTGTCTATCAATGGGATGCGGCAAATGGGTTCAGTCCCGTTGCCGGGAGCGACGGGCCATTTCCCAACGGTATCGAGAAATCGGCTGACGAAAGCCACCTGTTCATCAACATGTACCTGGCCGATGAGGTCCGCAAACTCGATCTCGGCTCAGGGAAAGTGGTAGCCGCCGCAACCGTTGCAAGCCCGGACAACATCACCTGGTCGCGCGACGGCAGGCTGCTGGTGGCATCGCACACGGATGGCTTTATGGAACTCACAGCCTGTCAATCCATCGAGGCGGGTTCCTGCGGCTTCGGTTTTGAAATCGTCGCGCTTAATCCGAATGACATGTCCGCCAACGTCATACTGGCGAACCGGGGCGCGCCGATGGGTGGGGCCACGGTCGCGGTAGAGTTTGGCGACGAACTTTTTCTCGGCACCTTTGCGGGTGACCGGATCGCCCGGATAAAAATCGAATAACGCCGAAGCGGTCGGTCAGGACGGCAGATCAGTCTTTCGGTAACCCGAGGATTCGCTCGGCGATGATGTTCCGCTGAATGTTCGGCGTGCCGCCGCCGATCACGACGTTAGGCCAGTTCAGGCTCGACTTCGCCCACCTGCCGTTTTCCACGGCATCGCTGCCGCCCTTGAGTTGAAGTCCCGACTGTCCGGTCAGTTCCACGGCAAAGTCGTCCATCTCGATCTCGAGGCTTGCGCGGTGAAGTTTGTTCACCGAGGTTTCGCTGGTGAGGGGTTCACCTCTGATCTGCTTGGTCAGATAACGCAGGCCATTGTATTTCATGGCTGCGATCTTGGCTTCGAATACGGCGAGCGTGCGTCGTACTTTAGGATCTTTGCTGGCCGGCTTGCCTTGCCTGTTTGTCCTTTTGACCAGCGCTTTCAAGGTATCGAGCTTGCCGAACATCTGGGTGACCTCGCCGATGCTGGAGCGTTCGTTGGCCAGCGCCGAAACGGTGACCTTCCAACCATCTCCTTCCTCGCCCAGACGATTTTCCACGGGAACTTTCACATCGGTAAAGAAGATTTCCGCGAAGTGCCGGTCTCCCGCCATGTTTTCGATGGGCCGCACATCGATGCCAGGGCTATCCATGGCCACCAGCAGACAGGTGATGCCGTTGTGTTTTACCTCGACATCGAAACTGGTGCGCGTCAACAGGATTATCCACTGAGAAAAAGCGGCGCCCGTAGTCCAGGTTTTCTGACCGTTCACCAGGTAGTGATCACCCTCTCGGACGGCCTTGCATTGAATCGAAGCGAGGTCGCTACCGTGGTTGGGTTCCGAATAACCGGTGCACCAGGTGACCTTGCTGTCGAGGATGTCGGGGATGAACTTCTTTTTCTGCGCTTCGGTGCCGTACTGCATGATGCCCGGACCTACCCACGCCAACCCCATGAACGAGGTGCCGAGGGGAGGTGCCTTGGCGAGGGCCATCTCCTCGCGGAGGATGGTTTGCTCGATCAGGCCGCCGTCGCTGCCGCCAAATTCCTTGGGCCAGGAGAAACCCACCCAGCCCTTCTCCCGCACCTTGGCCAGCCAGGTAGCGAGAAAATCCGTGCCACGTTCAGCCTTCCGAGGCAGATTTTCAGCGAGAAAGGTTCGCACCTCCTCTCGAAACGCCTGCTCTTCGGGGGTGTATTCGAAATCCATCAGATGCCTCCCAGGGTGGCAACGCGGTCCAGGTGGTAGTCGGAATCGCCGTACATGGGGCGGGACCATTTGGACCGCTTAAGGTAAAGCTGCACGTCGTACTCTGCAGTGAACCCTATGGCGCCGTGTAAGCCGACGCCGTCGATACCTATTCTGACGAATGCGTCCGATGCATAACCCTTGGCCAGCGAGATGGCTCGAGGCAACTCACCCACCGCATCGTCTATGCACCAGGCGGCGTAATAAAGCAGGCTGCGGAATGATTCGACGTCCACAAACATGTCTGCCAACCGGTGTTTTACTCCTTGATACTGGCCGATTGGTTTGCCGAACTGGATACGCTCCTTGGCGTAGTTGCTGGTCATGGTGAGGGTCGTATCCGCGGCGCCCACCATCTCGGCGGTGACGGCTACCGCGCCGCAGTCGGCAAGGTAGGCGAGATCTTCCGGGGAAATCGGCATCAGGCGATCGGCGGACACCTGAACATGATCGAGAATGATTGATCCTGTTGGCTTGGTGACGTCCATCGAAGGCTCTTCGGTTACCTTCACCTGGCTTTTGCCGATGGCGGCGAGCCCCAGACCCGCAGGTCCAAGGTAGGCGAGCAGAAGCTGATTTGATGACATCGCGTCCGCGACAAATGGTTTGCGGCCATGCAACTCGATGCCATCGTCGACGGGAATGCCCGTGAGGGTCACCGCCTGTGCATCGAACCAGTTGGGTTCGTCGTACAGGGCAAGCGTTGCGCGGACCTCACCCGAGGCGAGTGCCGGTAACCAGTTTGCCCGCTGCTCATCGTTGCCGGCTCGAAGTACCGCCGCCGAAGCAAGCGCCTGGGAGAGAATCGGCAGGGGGCTCAAGCCACGAGCGGTTTCCTCCAGCACCAGTGCGAGATCGATCCATTTCAAACCGATACCCCCGTACTGCTCCGGCACGATGAGCCCCAACCAACCGAGACTCGCGATTTGATCCCAGAGTTTTTCGGAAAATGGAGCGTCCTTTGCCGTGAGCTCCCGCACCGTGCTCATGGGACACGCCTCGGTCATGAAACGTCGTACCTGATCGCGGAGCATCTCCTGCTCCTGGGTAAAACCAAAGTTCATGTAACGATTCCTGGTTCGAACAACTCGGGTAGACTCGGGTAGAAGAGTGTTATCCGCGCATCGGATTCACGGGCGGCCAGTCATCCTTGCTTGCCAGAATGCGTTCACCGATCTCCTCGACATCCCAGGGTCCTTCGGACAGATCCTGATTGGCGATCGGGGTAAGCTGCCAGGAAAGCAGTGACACGCTGTTGCCGGCGACCAGCCACTGGCGGCCGCTGACGTCCTTGGCTTCGTCCGTGCACAACCACACGACCGCAGGCGATACGGTTTCCGGTGGAAACTGGTCCTGCATCTGCTCGGGGAATATGTCCTCCGTCAGGCGTGACATCGCCGTGGGCGCCAGCACGTTGACGGTAATTTTGTACTTGATTCCCTCGAGCCATAAACATCGCATGAACCCGGCAATGCCCGCTTTGGCGGCGCCGTAGTTGGTCTGGCCGAAGTTGCCGAGCAGTCCGGAGGTGGAACTGGTCATAATGATCCGGCCGCCGTTTTCCAGCTCGAGCATCTTGTCGTAGGCGGCTTTGGCCACCAGGTAGGTGCCGCGCAGATGAACGTCGAGCACCACGTCCCACATCTCGTCGTCCATATTCTTGAATGACTTGTCGAGCAGGATACCGGCGTTGCAGATGCAGATGTCGATCTTGCCGAACTCGCTCACCGCGAGATCCACCATGCCTTGAGCGGCCTCCTTGTCTGAAACAGAACCATAATGTGCAATCGCCTTGCCGCCGGCCGCCTTGATTTCGGCGACAACGCCGTCCGCCATCGAACTGCTGGAACCGGTACCGTCACGGGCACCCCCGAGATCGTTGACCACTACCGCGGCACCATCTTTGGCCAGAAGCAGCGAGTGCGAACGGCCGAGGCCGCCACCTGCGCCCGTAACGAGGGCAACTTTGCCGTCGAGCATTCCCATAGGTATCTCCTTTATCCGGTTCTAGTTTTGTGAGCGTAAATTCAGGTAATTCGGG
>JAPUJX010000244.1 GCA_027295975.1 Gammaproteobacteria bacterium | reverse complement strand
GCGTCTTGCGAATGCCGGCCAGCACAAATATGACCCTAGTTTCTTTGATTCCGAGCGCACCTGGTTCTATCGGCTCGATGTGCCGAACGCCGCGCGAGTGGGATCATGAGGGGCGTGTGCCTCGCCGTCGTCGCGGCCGGCCTCATGTTCGCGATCGCAGGCCCTGCGTCGCCGGATTGCCAGAGGATTGAGGGTTCGAAGGCTTGATTGAGGTGTCGTGTTTGCGCCGCACCCGCCGGGGTGAAGATGGCACGATCGCACGTCTGAATGGCGAGTCGTTCCAGACAGGGGGCAGGCCGGGTAAGGAGAGTGTGCGGCTACGCGCTGTCTCGGCCCTGAACCTGCTGATCTGAAGGCATCTCAAAGAGCCAACTCGCCGAGCCGGTTGCCGCGCTGGTCTATGGCGCGGACATTACGAAACGGGCCGGTTTGAAGGCCAACCACGATGCATGGGTGAGTCGTCACTTGTGGCAGTACGGCGGCTGCTTCAGGCTCGGCCCAGAAAAACTCGATGACGGCGGTTTCCCGCTCCAGATACGCGTCAATGAGGCTGAGCCGGTAGCCGGGTGTGGGTTGTTCTCCTCTGGATATAGCCAGAAGCAGGAGATCGGGTGGATTCCGGGGATGTTCCGTAACCGTCCCGCCTATCAGCCTTGAACCGCGGATTTTCGCAACGTCTTCGTAATTGACCCGGGATACCCCGCTTTCCAGCGTTTGGCAGTTTCCGTGGTTGATCACCTCCGTCGCACTCAGCGTATCCTGGGTGGTGCAACCGCAGACGTTTGCGGCGAATAGTATCGTCAACCAGATTCTGTCGGTTCTACTCATCGACGTCCCCGGCTTTGTTTTCTTTCCTGATCGGTATCCCCATGCCGCTGACGGCAGAAGAAATAATGGATGAAAATGTCGACAGGTTGGTTCGGAAACCCGAGATAAAGTCGAGACCGGACAAGTCGCCGTTGATGTTGAGCATGTCGGGTGAATCCAATGTGTGATAGGCGCCACACGCCTCGCCCGTAACGCAGAGGAAGTCGTCGTTGTCGGAATCGGTTCCTGCAAACAGCTGATATTGGCCCGTTGGAACATCGTCGATGGTGAACTCGTAGACTCCGTTGCTGACCGTCACAATTTCCACCGGCACCTGGGGGGCGCCGCTATCATCCACCAGAATAATGTAATGCTGGCCTGCGTCGGCGGTCAGGTTGATGCCGGATACCTGCATGACGATGTTGATGGTTATGTCGTTGGCGTCTGAATCGATAGTTAGGGTGGCGCCGTAGGTCCCGTCTATGCTGATCCCGGAACGGTCGACGAGGATCCGGTAGTCGCCCATGCCGTCTGCGTCAACGGAGATCGATTGATAACTGAGCCAGGGTTCGCTGGTGGTGATGTCCTGCACGTTTACCGTGCCGGTGCCGACGTTCTGCAGGGTGAAACCCAATGAAGTGCCGAATGCGCCGAAGTTCAGGGTACTTGCGGATGCACTCATCACCGGTCCGGGGTCCGTTCCCTGACCGCTGGCGAGTGCCAACGCGGCCGTGACCGCTTTATGGGCGTTGATCAGACCGTACCCGTAGGACGTATCGTAACCGGAGGTGCCGAGATCGTCGGTGAGGTCGCCGGCAACCAGCGCGGTGTCAAACTCCGCCGGCGTCAGATTGGGATGGACCGCCTTCATCAGCGCGATGACACCGGCAACGTGGGGTGCCGCCATGGAAGTACCACTCAACGCGGCGTAGCCGAATTGCACCTGCCCGGCACCGCCATCGTCGCCCATGGTGCTCAACACTCCGTCATCGATCCCATCGCCGTTGAGATCCGTGGCGTTGGAGCCGCCGGGTGCGGAAACGTCGATGGTCGACCCGGTGTTGGAGTAACTCGCGAGGCTGTTGCTGATGGTGGTGGCGCTCACCGAGATCACCCCGTCATAGGCAGCAGGATAACTCGGTAGAGTCGAAGCCTCGTTACCGGCGCTGGCGACGACGATGACCCCGGCGGCGCGAACCTCGTTCACCACGTTTTGTTCGCTTTGCGAAGAAAAGGAGCTACCCAGGCTCAGGTTGATCACGTCGGCGGGTTGCGCGGGAACGGTACCCGAGTCATTGGTCAATCCGGCCGCGAAGCGCATGGCCTGCACAACATCGTAGGTTGTGCCACCGTTTATACCCAACGCACGGACCGGCATGATGCGTGAGTTCCAGGCGATACCCGCCACGCCGGTGGGGTTCGGGTTCGCGGAGTCGGGGTCGTCGGTTTCCGCGGCGATGGTGCCGGCCACATGGGTTCCGTGAAAACTGCTCGAGCCGCCGTAGGCGAGATCGCCCGGGTCGTTCGGGTCGGAATCGATACCGTCCCCATCGTTGGCGCGTTGGGCATTGCTGACGAAGTCGTATCCGGGTACGAGTTGATCATCGAGATCGGGATGGTTTAACAGTATCCCGGTATCCACCACCGCAACGATAACGCCATCATCTCCGGTTGTGAGATCCCAGGCGAGGCGGAGGTTGATGGCGGGGTAATGCCATTGATTCCCATAAAACGGATCGATGGGAACCTTGTGGGGTTGCCTGATGAGATTTGGCTCTACGGAAGTTACCGCGCCGTCTCGGGCAATACCTTTGATTACCAGCAGCGTCTGGTACCTGTGTGCGAGGGTCGTCGACAGGCGCCCGTGGCCGGGCAGGGCAAAAGCCGACCTATGGCGCATGCCCCGAGCCACTCGTCCGAGCGTCTGATGCGGTGTATCCATAGCCATGAGAGCAACCCTTCCACCCCGGTTTACCCGGCGCATCCCGTAACGTGAGTGGAGTTCATCGTCGTCGGATAAAACGATGATTTCGCCAGTTACGAAGGGGTCGCTGATACGTGTGGGTGCGCGCCCTGCCGGGTTCGTGTTCTGACCGATGTAGAGCACGTAATTGCTGGCCCCGGACAGCGGCACCACTTCCACAAAAAAATTCCCACCGGCAGTGGCGTTGAGACTCTCACTGGAACCGCTGCCGACGGAGGCATCGACGAGGGTCTGAGTTTCGTCCCACAAGCGCAGATCCAGATCGGTATCCGACTCGGCAATCGAGAGGGTGATGAGTTCGTTGCCGGTGAGGCTGACGAAGTAAAAATCCCCCGGATCCCCGTTGGCGAAGAGGTTGCCTGTGCTGGAACCGTTACCAGCCAGGTTGACGAAGCCGCCGAGGGTCACTGGATTTGGAATCGGCTGGGCGTTGGCAAAATCGTCATTCGGCACCGATGTCGTGAAGCTGTCGTTCACATCGCTGTCGATGGCGCTCGAGGACAGGATCTGAATGGTTCCCGAAATCTGCGCGGTGGCGGTTGAGGGATTTACGGTTATACGGGCTGCCGCCCTTGCCGTTGCACCCTCGTTATCGGTCACGGTAAGGCGAATTATGAAACTCCCGTCGGTGGCGTAGGTGTGTTGCGCCGTTTCACCGATTCCCGTTGTCCGGTCCGAATCCCCAAACTCCCAGAAGTAGTTGATGATGGTTCCGTCTGAATCGGTGGAAGCGCTACCGTCGAAGGTCACCGCCAGGGGAGCGTCACCCGTGGTCTCGGACAATAGGAAGCTGGCCGCAGGCGGGTTGTTGGTCACCGGCACTGTGGGTCTGGGAGTTGGCGGCGAACTTCCGCCGCCCCCGCCCCCGCCACAGCCGGCGAGAGTCAGCGTCGCCAGAAGGGTGGCAAGAAGGGTCGCCAGGTTCGAGATCACCACTGGATTTAGGAGATTCTTCAGGTTTGTCGACAACAACCAGCACATTGGAGGATCCAGCAGACTCCAAACCGGATTGTGGCACAGCGTGATGTGGTGTGTGGGTCAGTTGGTGGTAATTGTGACGCGGGTAGAAGAAAGAACTACGGGGTTAGCGGCTAACCCCGTAGTTGGCGTAAAAAGGCGTGTCGGCGGTGAGTACCGCCGAAGACAACTTCTCTTCTGGGGGAAGGACACTTGAAAGGGAGGACTGCATGAAGTTGTACGCACGCCAAAACTGTTGTTGTGCGCATTATGTACAGTACAAGATATAAGTCAATACCCTAAACAGATATTTGTACAGGTTTTGTTTAGTTTGGAGTCGATAACAGCTGATCCGCCTCCACCAACACCTCCAGGGCGAGTTCCAACTGCGCCCTGGCCTGGGTGGTGTCGGTATGCACCCGTTGGTACAAAGCGGATTCGACCGCTTCTTCCGCTTGATCGAGGCTGTATTCGGCAAATGCGTTCAAACTGCTGATGAGTTCCACGAGGTGCTGTGGGCATTTAGATTGATCCTCCGAGCTTGCGGCAATGGCTATCAGCTCCTCATCGGTGAACCGGCGGGCCGCGGTGCGCGCCGCCCGCAACGGCATACCGGCGGTAGTGGCGCAGGCATGTTCGATTTCCTGCCAGGTAGTCGGCCAGTTCAGGGTCGGGACACCCAACTCCTGGGTTGCCGCGATATGTTTTGCCGTAGCGAATTGGTAGATGGCGACGATGCGGCTTTGGGGGTGAAATTTGCCGATTGCTTCTACCTGTTGAGACAACAGTACAGGTAGCTGAACAACGATGACATCGAGGGTTTCGGCCGCGCTCTGGTCGCTCATGAAGGCGTCCATATTCGCCCAGCGAGCCCGCACGTCGATTCTCGAGGTGTGATCCTGCTGATGCTCGAGTACCAGCAGGTTGGGACCGATCAGACCTGCACTTGCGGGTTTGATGGCAAGATTTCGTTGTACCACGAGGCGTTCGTTGAGTTGCTCGTCGGACAACGGCACCAGCGAACTGATCGGATGGCCGTTGTCGATGAGGCGTTTCATTTTCTTGAGACGCTCCACCTGCTCGAGGTTGTAGAACCGGGTTCTTCCTGAGCGGTTTGCGGGCAGAAGCCCATAACGACGCTCCCACGCCCGCAGCCGCTCAACGGAGATCTCCGTTAGATGGGCAACGGTGCCAATGCGGTACAGATCTTCTTCCAGTTCCACGCTTGACCAGTACAAAAGCTATACGGACCTGGATTGTACCCCCCCTCACGTCCATGTCCACTCACCATTCCTAATCCAGAACCCGGATCACACCCGGAATTACGAGCCCATCGTCAGACTATTCACAGCCGAGCTCTATTTGTCGAAAATACCCACCCGGCTAAACGGATGGGGAGAAAAAATGCGCAACAACCTTGGACAATTTCTGGCTAAACGAGCTTTCCTGAGCCCCGATCGCGAAGCCTACGTGGACAGCCATTCGGAGCTGCGGTTGACCTATCGAGAGCTCAACGAACGCAGCAACCGGATAGCCAACGCCTTTGTCGAGGCGGGTGTCGAGAAAGAGGAACGGGTCGCCCTGCTGCTGATGAACAGTGCGGAATTCATGGAAGCTTATTTCGCGCTGGCCAAGATCGGCGCGGTTGTGGTGCCGCTCAACTGGCGCCTGGTGCCCGACGAACTCGAATTCATCCTGAAAGACAGCGGGACCAGACGGCTGATATTCGGTGATGAGTTCATCGACACGGTGGCTGAGTTGCACGGTCGCGGGAACAAGACGGATGTCCAGCAATGGCTTCAGGTCACCAGTGCTCGGGACGTCGCCTTCTTCGCGCAGAGTTACGAAACGTTCCGCGACGCGGCAACGGCCGAAGAGCCGGAGTGCCGCACCGGTGACGACGATATGCTGTATATCATGTACACCTCCGGAACCACCGGGCTGCCCAAGGGGGTGGTGCACACCCACACCACCGCGATCTGGGCGATTCTCACCATTGCCGGAACGACTTATTACCACGACGGTGATTGTTATCTCGCCGCACTGCCGATGTTCCACGTGGGTGCGCTGACACCGTTGGCGGTCAACGTCTATCGGGGCGCCACCTCTGTAGTCATGCGCACCTTCGATCCGGTGCTCGCCTGGGAACTGATCCAGAAAGAGAAAATTACCATTGGGCTCGCGGTACCGGCCATGTTGAGTTTCATGGTCCAGGTGAGCGGCTTTGAACGTTACGACTTCAGCACCTTGCGCTGGATCATGACGGGTGCGGCGCCGGTGCCGGTGGCGTTGACCCGGCAGTATGCTGGTCTGGGGATAGAGTTGCTGCAGGTATACGGGCTGACCGAAACCTGTGGGCCCGCCTGTCTGATGGATTCTGAAAACGCGATCCGTAAACCGGATTCCACCGGGAGGGCGTTTTTCCACACGGAAGTTCGGGTGGTCGACAAATCCGGGCGCGATTGCGCGCCGGGGGAGGCCGGCGAGGTGCTGGTGCGCGGGCCACACATGATGCGCGAATACTGGAACCAGCCTCGAGCCACCGAGGAAACCTTCGTTGACGGTTGGCTGCGTACGGGAGACATCGCGACCATGGACGCAGAGGGATTCGTCGCAATCCAGGATCGTATCAAAGACATGATTATCTCGGGAGGGGAGAACGTGTATCCCGCTGAGATCGAAAGTGTTCTGCAGACCCAGCCAGACATCACCGAAGCGGCGGTCATCGGCCTGCAAAGCGCCAGGTGGGGAGAGTCACCGCTGGCAATTATCGTGCGCAGCAACGACACCCTGACCAAGGCGGAAGTACTGAATTACTGCGAGCCCAAACTTGCCGGATTCAAGCGACCGAAGGATGCGGTGTTCGTTGCTGAAATTCCGCGGAACCCCAGCGGCAAAATACTCAAACGGTTGCTTGAATCCGGCTGAGATATAGCAGTTGGAACTCGAAGAACTTACCGAACGCCTCGGCCCGTTTTGCGGGGCCAGATACGAAACGGATGACCCGCATGTGTTCGATGTCGTGAAAATGCCGGGTCATGCCGGGTTCGCTTATGGATTCCGGGTCGAAGTTGCCGGAAGGGTGGATTCCTGGTTCATCCGCCTGCCGCCGCCCAACGTCAACTGGCGCGGTACCGCCGACGTGTTGCGTCAGGTCGAGGTGTTGAATGCCCTCGATCGTACCTTCGATGCCAACGAGGTGCCCCACTGTTCCGTGAAATGGTCGGGTGACGATCTCCAATGGTTTGGCTGTCCATATTTTGTGGTGCCCTGGCTCAAAGGTGATGTTCTACGGCTCGGCAAAGGCGAATGGGGCCGCGAACTGGGCGAAACAAAACTCCTGGACCTCGGTCGGCAGGCCATGGAGGCGCTGGCAAAGGTTCACCAGATGGACCCCGGTGAAACACCTTATCTCGGAGATCCCGTGCCGTTTGTCGATGATGTGTCTCGTTGGGATCGTTTCTATGAGCGGGCTGCGGACCCGGATTGTCTCAAAGACGTGCCGTTGGTGCGCCGGAAACTCCTGGACCGCATGCCGGAAAACGTACCGGTGGGGATCTTCCACGGCGATTACCAGACAGCAAATCTCTTCTGCTCGCCGGAGGGCCAGCTGCTGGCATTGATCGATTGGGAACTCACCGGAGTGGGTGCCACGCTCAACGATGTGGGTTGGATGGTTACCTTCAGCGATCCCGATGCCTGGTCCGCAGAGGGGGGTGTTCGCCCGATGTTTCTCGACCCGGACACGTTGCTTAAGCTGTATGGCGATGTTATCGGAGCGCCGTTACCCGATCTCGGGTGGTTCAGGGCCCTCGCGGCATACAAGTTCGCCATCATCACCGGGTTCAATTTAGGTTTACATCGGCGCGGCAAACGCGTTGACCCCACCTGGGAGGTCACCCGGCATTCCATGACGACGTTGATCAACCGCGCCAACGAACTGCTTGGCTGATTCTTGCCAGGACAATGGGTCTGGATGATTTGTACAACAACCGCGTCGTTGAGGGGTGGGGAAGCTCTAAGTGCTCCTGAGGACGGGGACAGTCCGAATTAAAGTGCTATTCGAGTATGAGTGCGTGTAAAGGTGTTTGATAAAGTTAGTTACGTTGGTGGTACACCATGATGTGATCGGTCTGATATGGGTTGCCCATATCGGATGATATGGCTAATATTGCAGAATCGATTCACAAATCGTCAAGTATGAAAACGACCCTCGATATCAAAGACGAGTTGCTGATACGGGCCAAGAAGTTTGCCAAACGCGCGGGCAAACCCCTGCGCGCCGTCGTTGAAGATGGTTTGCGGCTCGCAATGTCACAATCGCACGAATCGCGAACCTATGATCTGCCGGAGTTCAGTGTGGGCGATCCCAACGCAAACGACCCGTTGGAATCACTGACATGGCAGGACTTGAGAGATGAAATCTACGGTGGGCCAGACACAGGGTGATCGCCCTCGACACCAATCTACTCGTGTACGCCCACCGGCGCGAGTCAAGCTACCATGGCCGGGCGAACGATCTCGTCCGCGGTCTAGCACAAGGCAAGGCACGCTGGGCAATACCATGGCCATGCATCTACGAGTTTTTCAGCGTGGTCACCAATCCGAGAATTTGGAAAGAGACGGCATCTACGCCGATCCAGGCCAGCAATCAGATTGAAGCCTGGTGCAACTCTCCTAATTTGTCGCTTCTCGGCGAAACTCAAGACTTTTTGACCGTACTCATTCGGTTGATGCGACAGCCGAGAGTTCGCGGGCCAATCGTTCATGACGCTCGAATCGCCGCCCTGTGCATGGTTCACGGCGTTGAAGAGTTGCTTACCATAGATCGGGATTTTCAGTTATTTGACCAGCTTCGAATCCGCAATCCACTCTTTGACTGATCGCTGTGTCGTCCCCCGGCCTCAATGCGGTTGTTATGAAAACTCAATCCGAGCTAGTCGTCCGGGCAGGGACCGTGCTCCACCTGAATGGTGGAATGTTGGATGCCGAACGTCTCGCTCAAAACGGCTTTCATGGATGAAACCACAGTGCCCAACTCCATCTGTTCGTCTACATTGGCATGGAGAGTGAGCAGGGGTTTTTCCGCGGTCAACGCCCAGGCGTGTACATGGTGCACTTCGATCACACCGGGTACCCGGGCCGAGAGCGTGTCGCGGATTTCCTCCAGATCCAGTTCGTCCGGCACGCCTTCGAGGAGGATGTGGGCCGATGTTTTGACGACCCGCCAGGCGCCTCGGACGAGAATGACGACGATTACCAGTGCCAGCAGGGGATCGGCATACAACCAACCGGTGAAATACACGGTCAGCGCCGCCGTAATAGCAGCCGCCGAGCCGAGCAGGTCGCCGAGCACATGCAGTGCGGCACTTCGCACGTTGGCATTGTCGTGGCCGCCGTGCAGCCAGCGGAAGGCGACGAGGTTGATGACGAAGCCGACCGATGCAACTGCAAACGCGGGTATTGGCAACATCTCCTGGGGAGAATGCAGGCGATTGAACGCCTCGTACAGGATCCAGATGCATAACGCCAGCAGCGACAGGCCATTGATGAAGGCGGCGAGGACCTGAAAGCGATGGTAACCATAGGACAGCTTGTGGTCATGGTCGCGCCGAGAGAGGCGCATGGCATACCAGGAGAACCCGAGCGCCGAGGCATCGAGAAACATGTGACCCGCATCGGCCAGCAGGGTGAGAGAGTTGGCCAGCACTCCCCCGGCGACCTCCACGAGCATGAATCCCGCGATCAGCGCGAACGCGCGCCGCAACATGGTTTCGTTCTGATCGGGTCCGTGAGAATGGGAGTGGGAATGCGCCAAGGAGTATCGGACCTGCATGTGCAAACACTGACGCGTTCATTATAGCCACATCGTCTCTTGCGGCGTCAGGGCAGGGCGAAACGGCAGAATTCCTGTCGGAGACGCAGATAGCCGCCGTTGGACGAGGTAACTACTGTTGGCTGATGGCCTGTTCCTCATCAACCTCGGCCGCCCCTTGCCAGGTCACCTCAGCGTGGTCCTGGCGGCGGATGTAAATAGTTTCCTCGGCGTTGAGGGTTATCTTGGTGTGATCCGATGCCCGCACTTCGGCAATCGCGCTCTGGAGGCGCGAGGCGTCCACATCGCCGTGATCTTTGGCCCTGATGGTAGTCGAGTCGGATGTGCCGGCAAGCCAGGCTTCGCCGTGATCCTCGACCCGTATTGCCATATCCAGCGAGGTCACGTCGTGTGCATAGAGGTCGGCATGATCGACGATGACCAGACGTGCACTGTCGGTATCCAGGGTTTCGATGTTGATGTTGGAGTGTTCGCTGGCCCGTATTTCCAGTTGGCGCGCGGTGATTGAGCTGAAATTGGTTTCCGCATGATCACGGGACTCCACCTCGAGCGAGCGGACTGTGAATGGCCCAACGTTGATCTCGCCGTGTCCGCGATGTTTGATCGAAGTCAGATTTTCCATCTCCAGGTAGAAAACAACTTCGCGGCCGCGCTTCTCGACGCCCCACCAGCGGAAATCGTCGTTTTGCTGAGT
>JAPUJX010000243.1 GCA_027295975.1 Gammaproteobacteria bacterium | reverse complement strand
AAAACAAGATGGTGATGGTAGTCCTTTCCAAATTGGGCGACGTGTCTGCTGTGGCGGCAAGTTGCTTGCCGATACCGGCAGTGGACACAACGTGGTGAGCACCGTGTTCGTCGAGTGCTCCAGCATGTATCGGGCGCTGGGACCGGAGGAACTGCGACCGGTTGGTGAAACCGAATTCGTCAACGGCGTAGCGGCAATGTCCGCGAGCGGGGGTTTTGGTGAGATGCGGGCGTGCAGCGGCATCGTGAGTTATGCGAATTTGTGCCTCGGTTCGGCGGTTGGAGAGGTGCTGGATGCACACATGGCTGCGAGCGGCCGGTTTCGTGGAATACGTCATGCCGCAGGATGGGATGCCAGTGACGAGGTCCGTAACTCTCATACCAATCCGCCGCAGCACCTGTACCTCGATGCGAAATTCCGCGAGGGTTTTGCGGAACTCGGCAAGCGCGGTTTGAGTTTTGATGCCTGGCTGTACCATACGCAGATTGCGGAGCTGACCGATCTTGCTTCAGCGTTTCCGGATACCACCATCATCTTTGATCATTTCGGCGGTCCGTTGGGTATTGGCCCGTACGCGGAGAAGCGGGAGGAAATCTATCCGGACTGGCAGCGGGACCTCGTTGATCTTGCCAGGTGTCCCAACGTCTTCCCGAAACTCGGCGGGTTGGTAATGCCTCTCAACGGGTTCGGATTTCACAAAAACGACGTGCCTGCCACGTCGGATGAGATCGTTGCCGCCACGGGTCGCTACTATCGCCACACCATCGATTGTTTTGGCGTTGAACGCTGCATGTTCGAAAGCAATTTTCCGGTGGATAAACAGAGTTGTTCTTATCATGTGTTGTGGAACGCATTCAAAAAAATGGTGGCGGATGGGTCGGAAGACGAAAAGCGGGCGTTGTTCCACGATTCCGCCTGCCGGGCATATCGCCTGTAACCCCCGGAACCTGGATGAAAAATCCAATCTGGCAGGCTTTTTCCCGATTGGTTGCCATCGAGCCGGTAACGGTGTTTCTCATGCATTTCGCAACCCGGATAGACCGGCCATTAATCAAGGCGACCAAAGGCCGGTTGCGCTTGAGCTTCGTCATCCCCGTTTTGCTGTTACATTGCCGAGGCGCAAAATCGGGGATAGAGCGCGAAGTGCCGTTGTTGTACGTTTCCGCGGGTGAAGGGGTGTTGCTCGTCGGCTCGAACGGCGGTCAGGCCCGAGATCCGGCCTGGTGTCATAATCTGCGTGCGCAACCTTCGGTCCGGTGTACGTTTGGTGGTCGGGAGCGGAGATTTGCGGCGCGGGAACTTTCGGGTTCGGAACGTACCCTGGCCTGGGAAGATGCGGTGGAGGTTTATCCGGGATACGTACGTTACCAGGCCCGCGTCGAACGAAAGATTCCGTTGTTTCGTCTCGACCCGATATAGTTGCAAGATGTCGAATACGGTTTAGCTGATCCAGGAAAAATCATGGGTAATTTCCAGTCCTGTACATTTTTGTTTGCGTGTCTGTTTACCGGCTGGGTTGCCGCCCAGAATTTGGTGTCCGCGGCTCCCGAACACGCAGACGTTTACTTTATTGAGCCGGCAGACGGCGCGGTGGTCGAATCGACCTTCACGGTGAGATTCGGTTTGCGGGGCATGGGGGTTGCACCAGCCGGCATCGACATGGAAAACACCGGACACCATCACCTGCTTGTGGACCACGAAGGTGATCTGGACATGAACCTGCCACTGCCCGCCTCGGACCAGGTACGCCACTTCGGAAAAGGCCAGACAGAAACGGAGATCACGTTGCCCGCCGGCGAGCATCAACTACGGCTCGTGTTGGGCAATTACCTGCACATACCCCACCAACCACCGGTGATGTCTGCCGAGATCACGGTTACGGTCAGATAGCCATCACTTCTCAATGGGTGATTTCCTGGGGCTGACAGCACGATTCGAAACTTTGGACATCGTGCCCGGAACGGTGGGTAAAAAAGCCGCGCCGAGTGCGCGGCGCAACGGGAGTAGGACTTCTCAATCCGTGGGTTGATGGACGATACCCGGTCGAACGAGTGGTAACATTTCCGGTTTCGCCGCGGGGAACAAAGATGGCTTTGCAGGTTATAGGGGCTGGATTCGGGCGTACCGGCACCTTGTCGCTGAAACACGCCTTGGAGACACTCGGTTTCTCGAAGTGTTACCACATGATGGAGGTCTTTTCGAACGACAATCACGTCGACCGCTGGAGAGAAGCCGCCCGGGGCGAGCCGGTGGACTGGGAAGCGTTGTTCAGTGGCTATCAAGCGGCCGTGGACTGGCCTTCATGTAACTTCTGGGAAGCGCAACTCGCACAGTTTCCCGACGCAAAGGTGTTGCTGTCACAACGGGATCCGGAACGCTGGTATACCAGTGTCATGAGCACGATTTATCCTTCCAGCCTTGCCGGTAGAAAGGCGGAAGATCCAGCGATCAGGGCACGGGTGGAAATGGCGTTTGAGGTCATCTGGGATGGTTTGTTCGATGGCCGGATGGATGACAAAAAGCACGTTATCGGTGTTTATCTTGCCCACAATGAGCGGGTTGAACGGCTGGTCCCCGCCGACCGGCTTCTGGTTTTCAATCCTGCCGATGGTTGGGAACCCTTGTGCAGGTTTCTCGATCGAGACGTTCCTGAAGAACCTTTTCCGCGGGTAAACACCACCGAAGAATTTCACGGGCGGATGCGAGAAGCGATGCGCACTACCCAGTAGTCGTTAATGCCAATCAACTTTCGATGACCGGAACGACCCGCTCCGGATACCCGGACCATGTCCAGGCATAGGTGGTACGGCTTACCCCGACCATGGTGCCGCCGAGGGCACGCGGGTTGATGAACAAGCCATCGGGGTTGTCGTCGGATCCGGTCCAATCGTGGGGCGCGAGTGTTTTCAGTCGTTCGCGCAGGGCAGGCAGATCGTCCGTCTCGCCATAACACATGTACATGGACGGACCGAACTTCTCACGATAACGGCCCATCGTTTTGGATGCGTCGTACGGGTGGATGGATTCGATTCGAGGTAATTCGGAGGCATCGAAGAGTGTCAAAAACCCCTCGTAGCCGTAAGTATCGGAATCGATGGGGACAAACGCGTCGCGATCCAATGCAAATACGCGGGCGATGTCTGCGGCGGATTGGTTCGCGTCGTTGGTGAGATGTGTTGCCTCGTACAGGTTACGAAGCAAGCCAATCCGGGCTCGTTGTTCGTGTACCGAGACGACAACGTTCAATCCAGGGATCCCGGTATGGGATTCATGGAGAAACAGCTGACCGTCCAGGTCGAGACCCTGGATATTC
>JAPUJX010000242.1 GCA_027295975.1 Gammaproteobacteria bacterium | reverse complement strand
GCTGTGAGAAGCGGCCGTGGCAGGCATCTTCGTACGCGGCCTGCAGATATTCCACGGTCGGTCCGATGTGGACATAGTTCGGCGCTTCGAACCCGCACTTCGCGGCATCGAATGCACTAAACCTGGGTGGCGCCTCCGCGGCAATATTGATTTTGAAGGCAGTTGAGAAGGTCCGGTAGTTGCGGATGTGCTTCAGGAAATCGGCAGGCAGATGCTCAGGCTCGACGAGTTGATCGAACAGCACCTTGCAGTTTGCATTGCAAACGATTGCTCGAGCAAAGTACTCATCACCAGCGGCGGTGACAACCTTCGTGGCTCGGCCGTTCACAACCTCCACTCTCGCCACCTCCGCATCCGTACGGACCACCATACCGTGCTGCCGCCCAGCCTCGGCGATCAGTTCGCTGATCGTGCCCATGCCGCCACGGATGAAACCCCAGCCGCCCGCGCCTTCGTGTTCGCCCATGATGTGATGCATGACGACATAAGCCGAGCCCGGCGTCTTCGGCCCGGCGAACGTGCCGATGGAGCAGTAGTAACCGAGCACGGCGCGCGTCACGCTGTGCTCGAACCAGCGCGCGAGAAAATCGTCCGCGCTCATGGTCATCAGGTCAACCAGGTCGAAGAGCTTGTTGCCGATCTTCCGGTAACGCCACACGAGGGCCAAAATCCTGCTCAGGCTCTTGAAATCGCGCTGCGACGGATCGATGGGCGTTTCGAACAAAAATCTGCGCATGTAATACGCTGACTCGTTGAGCCAGCTGTCGAACTCCGCATAAATTGCGCCGTCGTGTTTCGAGAAACGGCCAAACTGCTCGGCGGTCCTGGCCACATCACCCGAGAAGATGATGTAGTCATCGGTGCCGATCGGGCAAAACATGTCGGTCGCCGGCAGCACCGTGAGCCCTAGCTCGCGCAGGCCAAGCTCCCGGATGACCTTCGGGTGCAAAAGGCTCATGACGTACGAGAATGTCGAGGTCTTGAATCCCGGCGCAAACTCCTCGGTGACGGCAGCACCGCCGATGACGGACCGGCGTTCGAGCACGAGGACCTTTTTGCCCGCCCGGGCGAGATAGGCGCCACAGGTCAGGCCGTTGTGGCCACCGCCGATGACGACTGCGTCGTACTTTGTCGTGGTCAAAAAAAGGTCTCCGGGACGAACAACGGCACGACATACCCTGAAAAGACCCCACCCCGCGGCGTGGATAAGTTCATGTACGCCACAAACTAACGAGTCTCTGGAACACCGGAGCGGTTCATAGGCTCTCTCTTCGCACTCCTCAAACGCACGATTATGTCATGGACGACGAGACCTGCAAGAAACCCCGGAAGCGATTCGTTCAACGTTTCGTTATAACCCAACATCCTCCAGCCAACTGCAACCACGAGACCAACCACCATGCAGGAGCCTATCGCCAGAGCATTGGTGGGGCGCTTCAGGATGATATTGAACATCGCCGGCCCAAGAGACGAGGCGAGCATCGACAGGGCAAAAATAATCAAGGCAAAAACACTTGATGAAAAGAATATCGCGGCAAGTGCGGCCAGCATTCCCACGACAAGCGTCACCACCTGCTGATATCGAACACCAAAGCGGGCAGACATCTTTTTATAGAAACCCGGTGCAACGTCAATCGCCAGGGAACTCGACGACACGAGTACCTGGGAATCCGCGGTAGATGCAATTGCCGAAAAAATGCCCGCCAAAACCACCCCCACGAGCCAGGGATCAAAATTCTGAAACGCAAACATGGGGAGCGCCTGTTCAGGATCGTCAATTCCCGGTATCAACAACCTTGCGGCCATGCCGAACAGCGCCATGCAGTGCCACGTGTACTGAATAAACAGCACGTAGATCCATTTCGCTTTGCGCGTCTCCTCGGGGCTCCTTCCGGCAAGTAATCGCACCAACAACTGTGGCTGGCTGATTCCAAATCCAAACCCGGCAGAAGCATAACCGACAACGAATGCGATCAGGGTCCAGGTGGTGAACGTTCCGGTAATTTCCGTGAGCGTTGGATCAATCGCATGAAGACCTTCTTGAATCGCACTGAAACCACCCGCGGAAACATACGCTACCGTGAGCATACCGGTGGTGATCCCGAGCATGATGATTGCCTGGACCACATCCGTCCAAAGCGAAGCTCTCAGACCGCCGGTCGTGCAGTACGCCAGTATTGCCAGGGCAGAGACAATAATTCCGATGTTCATGTCGAGGTCGAAAAAGACATTGAGGGTTTTTGCGGCCGCGGAAAATTGCGCCGCGGTGTATGCGCCAATGAGGACAACAATGAGCAGACCGGCAAGTTGTCTTATTGCGACACTGCCCCGCCCCGGAATTCCCGAACTGAGAAGTTCCGGTATCGTGCTGCAGTCACGATCACGAGCCATGCGGTTGAACTTTTCGGGAAAGAAGCTCCAGAACGTCAAATCGCCAAGAAACCAGGCAAGCCCCATGATTACACCCGATAACCCCATGGTGTAACCCATCCCCACCGCACCGAGCATGATGAAGCCGCTATTACCCGTTGCCCCTGCGCTGAGCCCGACAAACCAGGTGCCGAATGAGCGGCTGCCAAGAAGATAATCCACGTCGGTCGGAGCGCTTCGTTTCGCTGCAAATACCCCAACACCGAGAAATATGACTACGAAGACAGAAAAGCTCAGGAGAATGATCTCTGATGCCATGTCGGTTCCTTCTGTTACAACGTTCGATGTAACACGATACCAATATCGATCACAATCTGGTGAAGTAGACAGTTAGACTTTCAAGAAAACGACCTATATTCTCGGTTTTCTCACTCTCTTCCCGAGGTCTCTCATTGCCCCATCTCGATGTCTATGGGCAGGATCAGAAGGACCCCAAACTGGTTGGGCTGCGATCCTGGATTGGCGCGATGCAAGAGCGTTTTGCCGGTTACAGTCACCTCTACTCAGGCGTCTACTTCGAACCGTACTCCCCCGCACCGATGCGGACGACGCCTTTCGAACAAGCAGCTTTCTGGCTCGATTCGATATTCATGCTGGCTTTGTTTCCGATCACGATTCCGCTGATTCTCTTCTTTGTCATGCGGATTCCAAGGCCCCCGCTGAGGATTTGAAAGACCGGTGACAACTTCCGTGCCCAAAAACGGCTGCCAACCGGGAACCGATGCAACCGCTCCCGCTGAAGAACCACGCGCGTCGCCCACGCCATTCGAGGAGTAACGATGAGCCAGCAGACACCCAGCGACAACAGCTTGGGCAAATTCGAAACACTTGCGCTGCCGACAATGACGCCAGGCAGCCTCATGCGCAATTTTGGCCCGGGCATGATGTTGATGATGACCGGCATTGGTACGAGCCATCTCGTGACGGCGCCGGTTGCGGGAGGAAGATACGGGTACGCGTTGCTCTGGTGTCTGCCGATCGCCTACATATTCAAATATTACGGCTTTGAAATGGCCATTCGATTCACCCATGCAACGGGGCGCAACATGCTGGACGCTTACGCGACCGCGTGGAAGAAGCTCCCGGTCTGGTACGTGCTTTTCACCACGATTATTCAGTCTGCGGTTGGCCAGGCGGGCAGACTGATCGCTGCGGCTGCCGTGGTCTTCTACTTTTTCCGCATGTACCTGGGAGTGGACATACCGGGGTTCGATGACGATAGCGAACTGGCTTTATATGGTTTTTCGCTCGGCATCCTGTCAGTCGCCATCATTTTGCGAGGGCGTTACGCGGTGGTCGAACTAATAACCAAGATTGCGGCGGGAATACTCATCGTATGCACGTTTGTGGTTTTTGCGGTGGAACCGCCTCCCGTTGCCGGGTTCGTGCATTTTTTCAAGCTGGAAACACCGGAAGGATCGTGGCTGATCATCGCAT
>JAPUJX010000241.1 GCA_027295975.1 Gammaproteobacteria bacterium | reverse complement strand
CGGTAGGCTGTCTTTCTGAAAGCCCCGCAACTATTGGGGTTGTTGGACAAGGATGGATATTCTCGGACGGGTGTTTGGTGGAGCCAGTCGGTCTCGAACCGACGACCTCTACAATGCCATTGTAGCGCTCTCCCAGCTGAGCTATGGCCCCACAGAACGTACTTCTTACAGGAAGGCGCGAGATGTTAGGGATGGGGTTGCGAACTGTCAACGTACCAGAATCTCATCTCGCCTCGTCCCACTCAGATTAGACCAATAAAGCCGGAATCAACCCGGCAACGGGCCGATTCAGCCTCAGGAAACATCGTTCACTCGGTCTCTCAGCCAGACCTGGTAAGCACGATAAGATTTCTCATGCCTTTTGCGCTGCTTTCCGGAAACGCCCAGCACGGCGAGAGCTTCACGCAGCCGAACCCGGGTAATGTCCGAACCGAGAAACACCATGGAATCGAACAACGGTAACGCAACGGTACGACCCGAAATCGCCACGAATACGGGTGCCAGCACATCCCGGAATTTCAACCCCAGGTGGTCGGCGAGGTTCTGACAACACTCGTACAACACATCTCCCTCCCAGGCTCTCAACTCATCAAAGCTGCGAGACAGATGATCGATGATCTGCACCACCTGCTCTGCGTTGAGCTTCTTGTGGTCAAATTTCGCAGGCGTCAAATCTCGTCGATCGCCAAGCAGGTAATCGACCTGGGGGAGAATATCGGCTAAACGTTCGGTGCGCTCCTGAACGAGGGGGACGAGGCGTTGCAGGTTATCTCGATTCATTGCCCACGATTGGATTCGGTCCATGAAGGATTCTGCATCGAGCGCCCGCAGATATTGCCCGTTCAACCAGCTGAGTTTCTCGAGATCGAATATGGGGCCACCGAGGGAAATCCTCTTGAAGTCAAAAACCTCGGCCATATCACCCTTGTTGAAGATCTCCCGTTCATCCGGCATCGACCAACCCATTGTGCCGAGGTAGTTCAACAGCGCCTCGGGTAAATAACCGACGTTTCGGTAATAGTTGATGCTCGTCGGGTTCTTGCGTTTCGACAACTTGCTCTGATCCGGGTTGCGTAAGAGAGGCAGGTGTACCATCGCCGGCATATCCCAACCAAAATAGTCGAACAGCAATTTGTGTTTCGGCACCGAGTTAATCCACTCCTCACCGCGGAGGATGTGGGTGATCTTCATCAAATGGTCGTCCACAACCACGGCAAGGTGGTAGGTTGGATAACCGTCCGACTTGACGAGCACCTGCATGTCGATCTGTGAATACGGGATCTCGATGTCGCCGCGCAACTCATCGGTAAACCGGCAGACGCCTTCTTCCGGTACATTCATTCGAATCACATGAGTTTCACCGGCCTCGATTCTGCGGGTTACCTCGTCAGCCGTAAGATCGCGACAGAGTCCGTCGTAACCGGGGTTTTCTCCGGCCGCCCGTTGCGCGATTCGTAGCTCATCCAGCCGTTCGGGCGTGCAGAAACAGTAAAAGGCGTTGCCGTCGTCGAGGAGCCTGGAGGCGTGTTCGTGATAAATCTCCAATCGCTCACTCTGCCGGTAAGGTCCGTAGTCACCACCGACATCGGGGCCCTCGTCCCAGGAGATGTCCAACCATCTCAGCGCCTGGAGAATCATCTGCTCCGATTGCAGCGAGCTACGTTCCACGTCCGTGTCTTCGCTTCGCAGAATGAATTTACCACCCTGACTTCTGGCAAAAACCCAATTGAACAACGCAACGTAGGCGGTTCCTACATGAGGATCCCCGGTAGGGGAAGGCGCGATTCGTGTTCGTACCGTCATGAGCGAGTCGATGGTGATATCTGGCTTCCTTCAGACGTCGAATTATACCCACATCGCCCGAAACAAGCTTAAGCCCCTACTCCACCGTAACGCTCTTGGCGAGATTTCGCGGTTGGTCCACGTCGCATTTCCGCGCAAGGGCCGCGTGATAGGCAAGGAGTTGCAACGGGAGCAACATCAGGATTGGAGCAAGCAGCTCATGCGTTTCGGGGACTATCAGTAAATCTTCCACCGCGACGGGAAGTTCGCCCTGGGCGATAGCAAGTACGGGCCCGTGCCGCGCCTTGATCTCCTCTATGGTCGCCATATTCTTTTCAACGAGATCATCGTTCGGCACTATGGCTACCGTCGGAGTTTCCGGGGTGATCAGAGCCAATGGTCCGTGTTTCAACTCCGAAGCCGGATAAGCCTCCGCATGGATGTAACTCACTTCCTTGAGTTTCAGCGCCCCTTCCATCGCCAGGGCAAAACCCTCGTTGCGCCCGATGACATACGCGTGATCGTAGCGCGCATACTTCCGGCCCACCTCAGCGAACTCATCTTCCCTCGCGAGCACCTCCCGCATCTGTTCCGGAAGCTCTTCGAGGGCGGTTAACAGGCGTTTGCCTTCGGCCGGTGAAACGTCTTTCATACGCCCGAGGTAAAGTCCGATGAGGGCGAACACCGTCAGCGTGCAAATGAAAGTTTTGGTCGACACGACGGCCACTTCGGGCCCTGCGTGCAGGTATACGCCGCCCGCGCAGGTGCGGGCGATGGTGCTCCCAACACTGTTGACTACCCCCAGCACCGTACCGCCTTTGCGCTGGATCTCCTCCACTGC
>JAPUJX010000240.1 GCA_027295975.1 Gammaproteobacteria bacterium | reverse complement strand
TCAAGAAGACTAAGCCGTGAACACCGCAGTGAGGTCGGCGGTACTCATAGTCGCGCCGCGCTCGGCCCTTCCAGGGTACCCTCATTACGCGAACTTGCCCCAAGCGGGTCAATTCGCTCCATTCGGCTTCGCTCGAGGTCGTACTTTGAGCATCCCCACCCACAACGCTGACTGACCTCCGCTTTCGAGGTCCGTCAGGTAGCGTTTCTGTCTAACTACCCGTAAAAGGGGCCTTTATCTCTCGAATCTGCGGTCGGTAGCAGTGAGGTCGTGGGTTATAAGAGTAGTGGCCTTAAGCGAAGCCGAATTGAGCGAATTTACCCGCCAGGGGCCAGTTAGCGTAATGAGGGCATCACGGAGTGACGGAGCGCGGCATGACTCTGATAACCCACGACCTCAATGCGGTTGCCACGCCATAAAGCGGTTACCACGGCACAACTGACTTCTTTTACGATCAACGCCCGGTGAAGATCGGGTCGCGTTTTTCCCGGAATGCCCGACCGCCTTCCGCGCCGTCTTCGCTCGTGCGTATCCGTAATAAACCCTCGCGGGCGAGAGCACCCGCTTCTGCGGGACTCTGGTTCAATGTTGCCAGCGAGAATTTCTTCAGCGTCTCCACCACCAGCGGAGCGGACTTGGCGAGAATCTCGGCAAACCCGAGCGCTGCTTCGAGTTCGGTGCCTTTGGGAACTACTTTGTTGACCATGCCTACCTCAAAGGCGCGCTCTGCGGACAGGTCCTGGCCGAGGAGCATGAACTCCATCGCTATCTTGTGTGGGATGCGCGCAACGGCGCTGGCGATCAAGCCACCGGTGAACCCGAGTTGAGCCTCCGGATATTTGAACACGGTGTTGTCGGCGGCAACAACCAGATCGCACATCTGGACGATCACGTAAGCACCGCCGATGCACCAGCCATGTACGGCAGCGATGACCGGTTTGTCGAGGCGTACGCCGACGCTCGGAACCCCTTGCCACATCTCCGAAGGTGGGCTTTTGATGTCTGCACCAACGGAGAAAGCGCGGTCGCCCGCGGCGTGCAGAATGGCGACGCGATCGCTGGAATCGGCAAAACGCAGCCAGGCGGATCGCAATCCCTGGATTACCTCCTCGTTCAACGCGTTCATCTTTTCGGCCCGATTTATGGTGACCGTCGCGATGCCATCGGCGGATGTATAACTAACGGTGTCGTTCATACAGCACCTCAATTGAGCCAATCGTTGAATTTTGGCTCGCGTTTATCGCGAAAAGCACTCACACCTTCCCGAGCATCGGGGTGATGATCCGAGATAGCGGTTTTGGCTGCGATCTCGTCGAGTGCCTGCTCCCAGCTCAACTCGGCTGCGTTGTACACAGAGCGTTTCAACAATCTCATGGAAACCTGCGGGCCATTTGCCAGTTCCCGCGCGAACTCGAGTGCTGCATCTTCGAGTTCTTCCGGTGCAACAACTTCGTTGACGAGCCCGAGGTCGAGAGCCTCTTCGGCGCTCACGATCTTCTTACGCATCAGGAAATCGAGGGTTTTGGACAACCCGAGCAACTGCACCAGCAGGTACTGGCCACCCTCGTCGGGGAGCAATCCAAAACGTAATGTTGCGCTGCCCATGCGCGCGCTGCTCGAGGCGATGCGAAAATCGCAGGACAACGCGAGGGAAAACCCCGTCTGAATGGCGACACCGTTGATAGCGGCGATGGTCAGTTTGTCGATGTTGCGAATGGTGGTATTCACCCGTTGGGATATGGTACGCAGCCCGTTGTAGGTGCCGATCCCGCTGTCGTGCCCGGGAGGAATATCGGGGACAAGTGGTGTCCCTCCCAACTCCGCATCCCGGTACGCTTTCAGATCGTCACCGGCGCAGAATGCGCGTCCACTCCCGGTAAAAACGAGAACGCGTACGGCATTGTCCATCTGAGCCTGGGTTGTCGCTTCGATGAGGTCGCGTTTGATTGCGGTGGTCATGCCGTTCAGGCGTTCGGGGGTGTTGAATTGAAACCAGGCGATGCCCGGTTCGCGCAGGCTGAGTTCGAAACCTGTGAAGTTTCCGGTATCCATGAGTTGCCTCCGTTTTTGTGTGCCGTCAGAAGGGGGTCAGCCCCCCATAACGGTTTTCCATGTCTCCACGTCTTTGATGTTCAGGTAGGTGTTCTGTGATTTGGTTTGAGCCATGGTCGCGTTGGGAATATGGCCGTAGTTATGTCCGGGTAACAGCAATGTTTCTTCGGGAAGTTCGCAGAGTTTTCTCAAGCTGTGGTACATGTCTTCGGAGTTGGATCCGGGTAGGTCCACCCGGCCGCAGCCGTTGATGAACAGCGTATCACCCGAGACCAGGGTATTTTTGATGCGAAAACATTGGGAACCCGGGGTATGTCCCGGGGTGTGGAGAAACTCGACCACCACGTCTCCGATCTCGAGGTCGTCGCCGGAGTCGACCCGGGTAAGATCGCTCGCGGACAGGCCGGTCACCTTGATCACCCCATCCGCTTCGTTTTTGTGCACGTAGACTTTCACCGGGTTGATCGCCATGAGTTCGGCAAGTCCGGCAATGCGGTTGTTGCCCATGGAGCCGCCGATATGATCCGGATGGTAGTGAGTTACCAGCACACCGGTCAGGGTATAACCACGTTCGTTGATGTGTTTTACCAGCCCCTCGATATCCCACGCAGGATCGACAATCGCGACTTCATGGGTGGAGCGCGAGCCGACGATGTAGGTGAAATTCTGCATCGGGCCGATTTCGATCTGCTCGATGATGAGTTCCTGCTCATCGATGTTCTGCATGGGTATTTCCTATCTGTCCCGGCTAATCATACCAGCCGGATCACGCTGATCTCGGAACGCGATCCTAATCTCAACACCGGCCCCCAGGTGCCCGTGCCCGGGCTGATGTACAACAACAGATTTCCCTCCTCATGTTGGCCTCGAAACCGTGGGAAAAATCGTTTCACCAGGTAGTTTACCGGGAATATCTGACCGTAATGAGTATGGCCGCAGAGCATGAGGTGCACACCCCAGGCGGCTGCGTCGCGAACTCCGTCCGGTCTGTG
>JAPUJX010000024.1 GCA_027295975.1 Gammaproteobacteria bacterium | reverse complement strand
CAGCCGTTGCGTGCCGTTCCACACCGAGTTGCTGGTACAGGCGAGCCCGTTGACGGGGGCCCGCACCTCGCGGGACGCGCTGAGATAGGCGTCCGGATCGCTGGTTCCACAGAAACGCAGCGACAGATCGGGGTTGGGTGTCGAGGCGGCACCTTTCACCGCTCGAGCTACCGGTGGGCCAACCGAGATGTCCGCCGCGATGCAGGCGGCTTCCGCGGAAGTGCCGGGTTCCTGCCATACCACCTTTGTCGCGGTTGTGGTTTCCTCATCCCTGCCGCCGAGGCTTCGGGGTTCGAACGTTTCGATGAGCGGAATATCCTGTCCCGGGGGTTGTCGCCAGAGCTTGCCATCCTCGAAGTCCACGAGGTTGG
The DNA here is from genome assembly GCA_027295975.1 of Gammaproteobacteria bacterium. GTDB lineage: Bacteria > Pseudomonadota > Gammaproteobacteria > Pseudomonadales > Azotimanducaceae > SMWK01. The sequence goes on along the minus strand of JAPUJX010000024.1, from coordinate 8,766 downwards.
CCGTGGGCAATGGGCGATTGGCGTGTTGGACGTGCTCGGCCAATGCGTTTTGCTCAACGAGGGTAATCACGGAATGAGTGCAGAGCCGATCGTCGGCATCAAATATGTCGACGCCCAGGACGGTGAGCGTTCGTCCCGGGTTGAATGTGGTTGTTTCGACGCGCGCCGTTCCAGGTCGGAATCCACGGATGTAGCGGGAATCGATGCTCGCCGGCCTTCGTTCGGTCTCGAGGCGCGCGAGGTGAATCGATAGCGCGGATAGAACACCCCCGTTGGTCCCTCCGAATGCGCCATTGAAACGTTGTTCGAGGTCAAAGGACCAGCGTGTTTCGCCTTGTCTGCGGCCTGCAAAGGTTTCGAGAAAATTTGCCATCAGACTTTGAAGGTGGCTTTTGCCTGGGAGAGGACAACTTTTCCGTCCTGAGTGACCGCCTGAAGGATGGCTTCACCCGGTGCGGTATGCCAGATCCGGGTCCTGATCTCGTCGCCGAACTCCACCCGTTGTGAAAAGCGCCCACCGAAGGATATAAAAAGTTCCGGATCTCCCGCGCAAAGACCCTGTAACGCGGCCCGGCCGACAAATCCGAAAGTGCACAGACCGTGCATGAAAGGCCTTGCGTAACCCGCTTTCTCCGCAAACGCCGGATCGATATGCAGGGCGACCCGGTCACCGCTCAGACGATACAAAGCGCCCTGTTCCTCCTGGGTCAGGTAACTCACGATGAGATCGGGATCCCGCTCGGGGGGCAGGTTGAGCATTCTGGTGGAAGGCCCGGACTCCCCGCCGAAGCCACCGGCGCCCAGATAGAAAAGCGTCGATCTTGTGCTGAAAAGAAGGCCCTCGTCGTCGCTGAAATTTGCCTCGACACCAATTACCGCCGCTTTCCCCTTGTCCCATACCTCGGAAATTCGGCTCGTCATGATGAGTTCTGCTTCGGGCGGCAATGGTCGATGGATCTCCACGCTCTGTTCACCGTGGAGCAGCCGGGCAACGTCCAGCTCGATTGTTTTGCCGATATTACCCATGGCCCGCATGCCGGGAATCACGGCATAGGTCGGAAGTACTTTCGGGCCGCGACGCTCATAGAGAAAGTCGAGTTCATCACCCGGCTTGCTGCCGACGCCAAGCGCGTAAAGCATCACGTCTTTGCTGGACCAGGACACTTTTTGTGGTTCGAATTCGGTGCCTTTGAGCCCGGGGCTCAGGGTTATGGATGTCACTTTGTCTTTAACTCCTTCTCCGCATAATCGCGAATTTTGCCATAGTCGGCTTTGCCGTTGACCGCCCGTTCGAGGTCTTCTTTGGCGAGTATCCGCTTGGGAAGTTTGTATCCGGCAAGATACTCACGGGTGAATTCGCGCATTTCGATTTCATCCAGTGCGCAGCCCGGGTTCAGCTTGACGACCGCCGTTATTGCCTGACCCCAACGCTCGTCGGGCAGGCCGACCACCAGCGCGTCCGCTACCGAAGCGTGGTGTTTGAGCGCTTCTTCCACCTCTTCGGGGTACACCTTTTCACCCGCCGTATTGATGCAGTTGCTACCACGGCCGAGGAGGGTGAGCGTGCCGTCGTGCTCAACTCGAACCCAGTCGCCGGGAATGGAATATCGCACACCGTCGATCACGGGAAACGTTCGAGCGGTCTTCTCTTCGTCCTTGTAATAACCCACGGGCAAAAAGCCGCTCACCCCGACCATGCCCGACAATCCGGATCCCGCCTCGATTTCAACGAGGCTTTCGGTAAAAACCTTACACTTCGGCCCGAGGGTGAACTTGGCGACTTCGATCTCCCGGTCTCTGGTCATCACCGAGCTGCCAAGGCCAATGGCCTCGGAGGAGGAGAACCCGTCGATGAGCATGAGATCGGGGTTATGGCTCAGCAGCCGCGCCTTCACATCACGCGTCCACATCACCCCGGAGGACGTGATTACCCGCAGCGATGAGATATCGTATTTACCCGGATGTTCATCGAGGGCTTCTGCCATGGGACGGGCAAAAGCGTCGCCGACGATGGTTGCATTGGTCACCCGGTGGCGGTTTATCGCCGCAAGGGCTTCGTGGGCATCGTAACCGCGCCCCGTGAGCATGACGGCGGTGCCGCCGTGGCTCATGGCGGTGACGGTCGACAACAGCCCGGTGCCGTGCATGATGGGCGGCAGGGGTAGATTTACCGGAGGATCTCCCGCCTGTAACCGCTCGATATAGTTGTCCAGATCCGGTGACGGTTCCTGATTGATTCGCGGGTTGCCGCCTGCACCCGTGGCACACCAGAGATCCTGTTGCCGCCACATCACCCCTTTCGGCATCCCCGTTGTGCCCCCCGTATAAAGAAACAACAGATCATCGGGAGAACGGGATATTCCCAGGGGTTTACCGTCACCGCGGTTCACCAGCGCATCGTAATCCAGCACGTCGTCAGCCCCGGGATAACCATCAGCCACCTCGATCCATTGACTTACCCCGGGCAGTTGCGGGCGAATATTCGCTACCTGGGCGGCAAACTCGGCGGCGTAAATCACTACCGTTGCATCGGCGTTGTCGAGCAGGTAAAGCAGCTCGCGGTCAATGTAGCGGTAGTTGACGTTGGTATGGATCAGGCGCGCCTTGAAGCCCGCGGCGATACCCTCGGCGTATTCGGGCCGGTTTCGCATGTAAAAGGCGATCCTCTCTCCGGGTACGGCACCGTTGTCGAGTATGGCCCGGGCGAGATTATTGGTCCGGGTTCTGAAGGACCCCCAATCGACAACGCGATCTCCATGAATCAGCGCCGGTCGGTCGGCGGGCGTGATCTCATCAACCCGATCGAGGATGTCCCCGTAATTCCAGTGAAACGTCATCAGCCCTCCACGGCCCGTGTCCCATCGATAAACAAATATGCACTAATCGCGTTCAGGCTTGAAGGCCGCCTGTGCAAGCTGATGGATGTGGTACATTGATCCCCTGTTCTATTTTGCTTGTTTGCTGTTGCAGAAATTGCGGGGGTATGTTCGATGACTACCGTAATAGAACCTGCCGCGATTGAAGTCGCCGACCTCGTTACGTTACAAGCCAGGGGTGTCGTCGTGGTAAAAGGCGAGCAGCGGCGCATCGCGGTTTTTGCAGACGGCGATGAAGTATTTGCCGTTGAAAACAACTGCACCCATATGGGTTTCCCCCTAGATTAGGGTTCGGTGCGCGACTGCATACTCACCTGCCATTGGCATCAGGCACGATTCGATCTGAAAAGTGGATGTACCTTCGATCTCTGGGCGGATGACGTGCTGCGTTACGACTGCTGGGTGGACGATGGGATGGTATTCGTCGCCTCCACTGCGAGTGTCGTACTCGACGAATCGTTCCATCGCAAACGCTTGAGCCGGGGCATCGAGCAAAATATCGGTCTGGTCCAGGCGAAGAGTCTGCTGGCGCTGATCGAAGGCGGCGCGGAGCTCAACAGCATCGTTACCGGGGTAATCCAGTTTGCCGCTCGCAACCTGAACAGATTCGGCGAAGGCATGACCCGGTTGGGTTGTGTCATGAACCTGTATCCGTTTCTCGGTAAAAACACCGCCTACCAGGGGTTGTTTTACGCCATTCGCCGGTTGGCCGAAGAGATCAGCTCCGCGGTTCCCCGACGCCGGCGTCAGCCACTTGACGGTGGCGGCCACCGGCTTGCCGAGTTGCTGCCCTGGATGAGGCAATGGGTGCAGACCCGACATCGCGATGGCACCGAACGAACCCTGCTCACCGGTATCGACAATCTGGACAAGACCGAACTGGCCGAACTCGTATTCTGTGGCGCCTCGGAGCGGTTGTACGCGGATGGGGGCCACCACCTGGAGGATTGCAACAAGGTTTTTGAGTTGATCGACCATCTGGGTGATGAATGCGCCGCAGAGCTTTTTCCACTGGTGGTGCCCAGCATGACGGATGCCATGGGCCGTGAGGAAAATACCGATTGGCATCACCCGGTTGAAATTGTAGAGCCGCTGCGGGAGATTGAACTGGTGTTACCCGAAGTCTTGAAGGCAAGAAGACTCGATTCATGGGTGGCTGATGAATCGTTGACGGAAACCCTTGCCGGGGATGATCCGATAGCGATCATCGATACGTTGAAAAACGCCCTCGCGGGAGGTGTCCCCGTTCTCGGCCTGGCCCAACAGGTCAGCTACGTGGCGGCACTCAGGTTGACGCGATTCGCGTTGTCCAATGAAGTCACCGATTGGTTCAATCCTCAACATACCTTCATATTCACCAACGGCGTTTACCAGGCCGTGCAACGCAGTACCGCACCCCTCGTCGTGCGCGCGGTTTTTCAGGGCGCTATTTCGGTGTACATGGATCGTTACCTGAACGTTCCTCCGGCCAGAGGGCCGACGGATGTCGTTATTGCCGCGTTGCCCGATACTGGACGGGAGTTGGTTGGTCTGCTGCTCTCGGAACTCGATCAGCGGGACAGGGTTGACGCCACCGCTGCGATAGTCACTCGTTACCTTCGCCTCGAGCTTCCCTTTGATGAACTCATCGATGCCCTCACCCTCGCCACGGTACGCGAGGATCTGGATTTTCACTCGCTTCAGGTGTTGGCCGCGGGTGTTAACCAATGCCAGGCCTGGGGGCCGGGCATCGAAAGGGAGAACATTCTGGTTGGCGTGGTGCGCAACCTTGCCGCCCACTGTCCTACCCGCCGAGCGGGATATCAGACCGCCTCCATCGCCAGACGACTCCACAAGGGGGAACGCATTTACGAAGGATGAAGGATAAAGAGGCTTGTCCCCTCTGAGTAAGTGCGAGCGCTGAAAAAGGGCGCTAAACTTGGCCAATGGCATCAACGAAGGTACTGTGTTTTACGTTGGTGGCGTCTTTTGTCGTCCACCTGATTGTCCTGAATAACTTCGAGCCACTGGATCAACCGGAACTTCCCGAGATTGCGAGCTTCGAGATTACCCTCGTTGTTCCACCTCTTCGGCCTGTCCCCGATGTTGCGGAGGCTCTGCCGTTACCGGTCGAGCCGGTGGTTGCCGTGGAAGAGCCCGATCCAGATTTCGTCCCGGAGGTAGCTGCCGCGATACCCGTTCCGTTGCCTGCGCGCGAACCTGCCGAATCAGCCGCGCTGAACCTCAACCGACCCGATAGCTGGGCAACGGCAACGCCGCGCGGCAGGGGAATTGGGGTGTTCGACGAATCGCTTGGCGAGAACATCGCCAGGAGTCGCGAGGACCGGCAACGCCGGGAGGCACTCGAGATTCGCGTAACCGAGCGCGACGGAGTCTCCGATGATGAATACATTCGTCGGGACCAGTTCGGAGCCGTGGTAAAAACCGATTCTCGATGTTTCTCACTGCGCCACGAGCGGGGTAGCTCCGGTTTTGCCCAGCGCTGGTGGCGAACCTCCTGTAACGAGGAACTGGTTTCTCCATGGGAACAGGCCCCGCTGGCCCTCGATGCAACCGGCCGGTTGTTGATGGACTAACCTAAGGAGCCAGACCCCTCAAGTGCCCTTGAAGTCGGCTTTGCGTTTCTCCATGAACGCCGCCATGCCTTCCTGGAAATCGTCCGATTTGAACAACGGCAGCAACTGCAGAAATACATGATGTACGTGATCGTTGAAGGTCTCGTTCATGCCCATGCGCATCATGCGTTTGGATGCCTGGACGGCGAGAGGTGCGTTACCCGCGATCTCCAGGGCCAGATCGCGCGCCGCGGTGGCAATTTCTTCGGTCGGCACGACGTGGGAGACCAACCCTAAGGACTTGCACTCATCGGCGAGCAGGGTGCGTCCGGTGAAGATGATCTCCGCCGCTTTTGACCAGCCCAGAAGCCTGGGCAGTATCCAAGTCCCGCCGGACTCTGGCACCACCCCACGGGCCGTGAAAGCCGCAGCCAGCTTGGCTGAATCCGCCATCAACCGGATGTCGCAACCCAGCGCGATATCCATCCCGTAACCGGCCGCGGACCCGTTCAAAGCGCAGATTGTCGGCTTGTCTATGCCATGAAGCACGGTTGGCGGCGAATAACGAAGGTCCAGATTACTGGGCGAAGACGTTTTCGAAGAAAGACCGCTGGCGATGCCGCCGCCGCTGAGGTCCAGCCCCGCACAGAAGAACCTGCCGTTGCCGGTGATGATCACCGCGCGTACCTCGGGATCCTCGTTGGCCTTGAGGAGGCAGTCGGTCAACGTCTCCAGCATGAGCGCGGAAATGGTGTTCCGCTGCTCCGGACGATTGAACGTGATGGTTGCTACGTGATCGCCGACTTCATAGAGAACTTCGTCGGGCTTCATTTCATTAACGGGTGTTGCCATGTCTCGTTGCTCCTTTGTTCACATGTCCGTAATAACGGCGCGGGATGGTAGGCATCTTACCCGGGCTCGGGATCGGGCATCTTCCATTCGGATGATTCGTACCCGGCCTCCGGCGGAATGCAGAGATATGTGCCGTCGTCTCGTCGTTCGGTCCAGGGGAGAACGGTCACCGGTGGTGAGGCCTCCCTGGCGGCGGCAATGGCCGCTTCCGGGGTCACATGACGTCCAAGCTTTTCGATGTTGCGCAAAGTTGGGAATATCACCGTGCGCTCGCCGTTCTCTGCATCCGCCAGCACATCGGCGGGCCGGATCCAGACGGAATCTACGGATTCGTGACCATCGTGCATGGCGACATGATCGTCGGGCGCCAGGGCCAGAAAAAAGTGGGTATCGAATCGCTTCGGCACCATTGGCGGCGTGATCCAGTGGGCGAAGTGGGTAAGCCGGTCGCAGGCGAGTCGTAAATTCTCTCGCGTCACGAACTCGAGCATGGTCAACTCACCGTCATTGAGACGTTGGCGGTAAGGTTCGAGTTCAGCGAGCCGGTTACCATCCAACAGCCCGGAGGCGCTACCTGCGCGGGCCAGCAGAATGCCGCATTCTTCGAACGATTCGCGAATCGACGCCACTTGAATTGCCCGCATCATGTCGCCTTCGAAAGCGCCATCGAGGTGCTCGCGCAGGTTTGGGTCGAAGTCTGCCGGGTCGGCTTTGCCGCCGGGAAACACCAGTGCTCCGGAAGCGAAGTCGATCTGGCGGTGCCGCACCACCATGAATACCTCCAGCCCCTCGGGGGCATGTCGCAACATCAGGATGGTGGCCGCCGGAACGGGGGTGGCGGGTTGTCTGTCGGCCATTGGATCAGCGCCCGGCGACATCGTGGATGAATTGGTCCAGAGTCGCTATTTTCCTGTCACCCCCACCGAGGGTGAAGTCGGGAACGATGAGTTCATCGACGCCAATGTTTTCGTACTCGGCGACTACCTCGCGAACTTCTTCCGGGGTGCCGATGATGTTTGCCTGCTGAACCTTGGAATTGCGCATCTGCTCGAGATATTCGGGATCCTCGCTCATGAAAAGGAGGGCCACCGCCGTCCGTTTGATCTCTCGAGGATCACGCCCGACATCGGCGCAATGTTGATCGAGGATCTCCATCTTCGCCCGCAAGGTGTCGACGTCACCCCAGACGTTCCACTCGTCCGCGTGTTTGGCGACAATTTTGAGGGTCACCTTTTCGCCTCCGCCGCCAACGAGTAGAGGTAGGGGGTTCTGTAGTGGTTTGGGTTCCAGTGACGCGTCTTGCAACCGGTAGAAACGGCCGTTGAAGTCACTCTTCTTTTCGCCAAACAGCAGTTTGATCACCTGGCAGGCTTCGTCCAGCCGCGCTAACCGTTCGCCTACCGTATAGAAGGGTATGCCGTACTGCGCATGCTCGTTCTCCTGCCAGCCGCTGCCGAGCCCCAGCACCGCTCGCCCACCGGAGATGTGGTCCAGGGTTGCAGCCATTTTTGCGACGATGGCGGGATGTCGGTAGGTATTGCCCATGACCAGGGTTCCCAGACGCAGCCTCGGCACCGTGGCGCCGATGGCGGCCAGGGTGGTCCAGGCTTCCGGCCAGGGTGTGCTGGTATCCGGCGCGTTCGCCATGAAGTGGTCGGCATACCAGATTCCATCCCAGCCGGTTTGCTCGACATGTTGCGCAAGACTGAGGACGTCCGGGTAACTTTGCGACGGATTCGGCCAGAAACTGAAGCGCATTATTTCCTCCCCAAATTGAGATCAACGGTTGAGGTCAAAATGTTCGCTTATGTTGCGAGCTATGGCAAACTCCACCCAGGGAAGGATGACTATATGCCGATTCTCAAGACGGAAAGGCTCGTTTTGCGTCCCATTGTCGGCTCCGATGTGGACGTGCTGCACAAGTTCTGGACCGATCCGGAAGTAAGGCGTTATCTCTGGGACGATCAGATCATGCCGAAAGAAACCGTGGCAGACATCGTTCGTTCCAGCGAAGCCTGCTTCGAAGAGTTTGGCTCGGGTTTTTTTGCCATCGAGGTGCTCCGGAAACAGGGTGAACTGGCCGGTTTTTGTGGTCACCGCAGATTCGAAGATGGCGATCAGATCGAGGTACTTTATGGCATTCTGCCAGAATACTGGGGCGAGGGTTTCGTAACCGAAGCCACGGTGGAAGTTTTACGTCACGGTTTCGAGAGTTGCTCAATGGAGCGGGTAATCGCCGCCACCGATACCCCTAACCAACGCTCGGTCAGAGTCATGCAGCGGCTCGGCATGGTGTTCGAGGAGTGTCGCGAATGGCACGGTCTCGATACCGTTTTCTATTCGATAAGCAAACGCGAATTCCACCGTTAGCCGTTCTCTTCCAGAATGGAAACCCATCCAACTTCGAAGAAAATGCGAGTCTTGAGCAGTAACGGACAAGTGATGGGCCAGTGAAGGTTTGTCTCCTGCAGATCGACTTTTAT
>JAPUJX010000239.1 GCA_027295975.1 Gammaproteobacteria bacterium | reverse complement strand
GTGAAATTCTTTTTCTACCTGAATGACGTAGACGCTAGCGGTGGCCCCTTTTGTTTCGTAAAGGGAAGTCATAAGAAGAAGTTTACGGGCTGGAAAAGGAAAGCGCGATGGAGGCTCGAGGAAATGGAGGTCGCCTACGGGCATGAGAACATCATCGAGCTGACGGCCAATCTCGGAGACTTGATCGTAGCGGACCCCAACGGCTTTCATCGCGGCAAGAAAGTTGTATCGACGGAGCGGCTCATGCTGGCCGTCGATTATGTGATCCACAAGGAATTTGAAGGTAGGCGAAACCCATCTCTGTTCCAGCTCCCTGTTGGTGTATATGTGACGCTGTCTCGACGGGAATAGGCGGTGGCGGACTACCTCCAAATCACTGAGAACGCAACCCGGTGCGCAGGTATTACGGAAGAGTCTTTTTCGTGCGGGACCACCAATTAATGGCAGATGCTTTGGACCTTCGGGAAGCCCTTATTGACTCGCAAGGGTGGTCCCGGGTGAACCGAAGCTCGAGGAAGAACGGATCACGTAGCGGAATAGACCAGACGGAGGAACCGTCACCTCGAGTCGTAGCTATTGTTGCGCAGCACCAAGAAGATAGTTGAACGCCAAACGCAAGCTGTCCCGCTTGGCCACGTCTCCGTTCAATTCGTTTTGCGCAAATTGGATCATCTGGTCTCGGATGCTGCGCTGTTCCTCGGTCAAGGAAAAAATCCATCTTGTCGGCCCTCGCGTGCCGCCGTTGCGGCGGGAGATGACAGTTGAATGGGGGTATCGGTGAACGATTTCTCCCAAATTGCCACTTCTTAACCGCCGTCCTGCAGGGCCTTGATGGACTTGGGCAATCCCATTGATCGGTGCTCCCGACCGGTGCCTACGCCTTAGAAAGCACAAATTGGGCGATGCTGTCGAGGGTATTCAGGTGGTCGATGCCAACCTCGTGAGGTTGGATGTCAATGGAAAACCGCTCCTCGAGCATCGCCACGAGCCGGACCGTTGCGAGGGAGTCGAGGATTCCATCGCTGATGAGCGGCGTCGCTTCGGTGAGTTCTTCAGCACCGACACCCGGCAGAAATTCCTGCATAATGAACTGCTTGACGACGGTCCTGATGTTCTCTAGGTCAGCTTGGGGTTCTGTCATTGTTGCTGTACCTCCTGGAGCGACTGTGGCCAAGTCGGATAAGCGTCACGATCGGTTGCGCCAATGAAGCGACGTGATTCGCTGCATCACTGTGCGCCGCTTCCTCCGATTCCAAAGGTTGGAACACTGGTCATGCGGTCATACAAGCGATCAGCGATCAAGCGGTGCCCAGCGGCATTGGGATGGAAATCCCATGGCGAAACCTGAAGCGAGGCAAGATCATGGTGATCGTACACTTTGGAAAGGTCGATGATCTCGAAGCCCGCGCTGCTGGCCAAGTCGACCTGATCTTGAATTGTCTCGTCGGATGGCCCGTTTTCCGGTATGGACAGGTAGATCCACACGGGCAAGATCCCTCGCGCTTTACAGGCATCGGCGATTTGGCGGAAGGCCCAGGCCAGCATTTTGTTCTCATGGGGTTTGAGGCGTCGCAAGGCTTCGATCTCTCGCGTCGACGCCGTAATTCCGGTCGAGTCAAGTAGCGCCTGAAGGTACGCAAAAGGCGGCTCAACCCCTTGTCGAATCCGATCGACAAGGTGAAGACTTGCGCGTCTTCCGTCACCGGGGTTCGCTACAAAATACAGGGCTTGTGGTCGGAAAGAGAATACGCGATCGAGAATCGAGATTTGTTGCAGCGCACTGTACGAACCGACAGCGAAGTTCAAGATTTCGAGCGACTCTCCGTCCGGCGCCCATTCGTCGTTGAGCCTTTGTTCGATAATTGCCTCAAACGTCTCACCATCGCTCACGCCATCACCGGCGACGTATGACTGACCGAGCAATGCGATTCGATACGTGTTCGGTGCAGAAACGAGATCATAGTCCTTGTCTCGCATCCCCCAACGATTGGTGCGGAACGTTAGGCCGCGATGGTAGGTCCCAAACAGCGGACGCATCTGACGGTACAGAAAGTCATTGGTTTCCCGCAAGACACCTGTGTTCCAGATACTCGCGCCGCCTGTCGGTCGCTCGGCAAACAACGCCGCCAACTGCGCATTTTGCACGTCGGCGCCCATCAGGTTCTCGTAGTAACCTCGGGTTAACAGATCCTGATCGCGCTCGTTAAGGTTGGGCAATCGGATTTCCCGTACGAACTCTTGCACTGACTCGTTGAATTGCCGCAGCAGCGCCGGTCTCACCGCCGCATACAACACCGCAAACGATACCAGTGTTACGGTGGCGGTCCGAAGCTGCATCACCGGAGCAATTGCCGCCGCTCGGGTTTTCAAGCGGCGTCGGCTTTCAGCCAGCGCCGCAATCATTGCGCCTATTCCGATCAGTGCAAGTATGCCAACGGGCAACATGGCCTCCTGCCACCGCGGTGCCGGAACTGCGATCAAATCGAGCCAATCAGCCCAGGTGGGACTGTTCCAAAAAGACCAGAGCAGCGCGATGATGCTGAACGTGCCGGCCGCCCGCAGCCCAACCAGCGCTAATTCTCGCCACGCAAGCGAGGTTTTAGCAACCAGACGCTGCCGACCGCGCCTCGATTCATACAGCGAATTTACCAACAGCAAAGCGGCCAGGATACTCCAAAACAGAGCGTCAGTCCACGAGAAGAACCAGGTTCCTCGAATCCAAAACCACTGATATGAGTGGCCTGCCCAGGTCACCAAAAACACGGCCATGGTCGACAGCACGAGGGCGGCAGTGCTTCCTCTGCGCTTGCGCAGTGGGAGATATAACGGATAGAACACCAGCTTCATCATGAAATCTTTCCAATAGATGTTGATTCGCCGCCAAAAGTCGGTGAAGCTGGATGCCAAGTAAAAAAGATGGTTTGTCTCGGGCAGATGGAACCCGAAAAGGTGTAACATCCCGATGACGAGGTGGAACTGGCCGGACACTCGCAAATACAGCAGAAAGGTGGTCACCACGTATTGCGTTAAGTGTCCAACACTGTCGACCTCGTAGGGAGCAATCGTCAGATGCTGATAAACGAGGCGGTAGGCAATCAGATGCACTGTGCCGCGGAGGATCCAATCAAGCCCGCGCTGGTAAATCGTGTATGGGTCGCGATCGTAATAGCTCCGCTTAAACGTAGCAAAATCAACCACTGGAAACAGCGGAAAGATCAGGTTCGGAAGCAGTAGGAAGTAGGCAAGGGTTTGCGACCAACGGGTGGGCCCTTGCCCGTGCCGCAAGTCGTACAGATAGACCACTAGCCTGAACATCAACATCGAACCCAAAATGGGCCAGATTGCTCCAGACCAGGGAACCGTTCGATTTCGTACCAATGCCAAGCCGATGGCGACGGCGACCACCAGGGCGATACGCAGGCGGAACGGAACTGGTAAATGGCAAATACCGATGAACGCGAGAACGATCAGTAGGAGCCAGAGCGCGTTAGTGATTCCCAATACCAGAACAGCCCCGGCGACGCAAAGTGAAGCAAAAAACGGAAGACGATACGGGAGTGGCAGAGCGTGGTGTATGATGAAGCCGAAAACCGTCAGCGGCACGATCTGCTCATAGAAAGCTGGATTCTCGATGCGGAACGCCCGAGCCACGAGGACAAATAGAGCCAATTGAACCGCAACGACGCTATATCGCAGTAAGCTGGCCCGCGTGATGCCATCCAGGGCAACCTTCCAGCGGGCCAAATGGTCAGCCTCGTCAGATATCAGTCCAATTCCTTGAGCCGTCACGGCGACGCCAAGGAGAATTGCCATGATCTGGGCCAGCCCCAAACCGGGGGTGCCTACACCCAGGAGGTGCTCTGCCCCTACTCCCACAGTGAGTCCGAGCACGCCCAACACCGTGAGGGCGACGCCGAAGGGCCTTTGTCGGGAGGCGAGCATCCCCAGCCCCGTCGGCTCGGTATCCACCTTCGCAGCCTCTGCCATTACCCCATGATCCTTCGGCGTATCTCGACAATTGCAGAGCAAATCGGACTACCCACTACGTGAGTTCCTTGAGTTTTTGGTAATCGATTTTGTCGGTGGAAGTCTTAGGTAGCGCTTCGACCGAGTAAAATCGATCAGGCATCATGGACGCAGGTAGCGTGTTGTTGCAGAAACGCTTGAGTTCAATGATCGATGGTGGGGTATCGGTCCGCCAACTCAAGAATGCCGCGATGCGCACACCGGAATCTGCATCGGGAACAGCCACCACAGCGGCTTCATTGAGATATCGATGTTTGTAAAGACCTGCTTCAATCTCACCAAGTTCGATCCGGTGACCTCGGCGTTTGACCATGCGGTCGCGACGGCCGATAAACGCATAGTCTCCTCCGCCATTAGTGGTGACGATATCGCCGGTTCGATACCAGCGAGTACCCTCCTCGTCCTGGAGAAAGGCATGTGCAGTGTGCTCTGCCAGGTTCCAGTAACCCTGCATAACGGCGGAACCGCTGATGCACAGCTCACCCTCACTGCCGTCGTGAATCCGGCGGCCACTTTCGTCCACGACTTTGGCACTCAGGTGAGAGCACACACTTCCGATCGGATAAGGAATCGTACGTTCCGTCGGAATTGAGCCGGGGATCGCATAGTATGTGCAGACGTTGGTTTCCGTGGGACCGTACAGGTTGAAATACCTCGGGTGCGGAATCTGATCCTTGAGTGTCCGTAGGTGTTTGACAGGGAAGACCTCTCCTGCAAAGAGAACCAAACGCAGAGCCGAGTAGTCATGACGCTCGAGTTTTCCAAACTGTGTGAGCATGGACAAGATAGAGGGTGCCGAGTACCAGATGGAGATGCGTCGCTCGGCGATGAATGACGCTAACGCCATGGGCTCGCGACCGGTTTGCGCATCCACTAATACCAGCGTCGCTCCGTGTTTTAGACTGACATACAAATCGAGAATTGACAGATCGAAGTGAAGAGGAGCGTGTGCGGAAAAGCGGTCGTTCTCCGTAGGGCTGAATGCCTCGGAGCACCAATTCACAAAGCTAACGGCGTTCTGGTGGGAGAGCACTACCCCCTTTGGCTTTCCGGTCGAACCCGAGGTGTAAAGAATGTAGGCCGGATCGTCTGGCTCAAGAGTGCATTTCGAAACCAATGGCGGTTCCTGATCGGTCGCCGCCTCCTCAAGGGTACCGCGGATGGCGTCACCTCCGCGTACGGCCCTCAACCGAACTAACAAGGGATGCGCGCCTACCTTGCTGAGTTCGGCCTCGAGATCATCAGCAGCCGATTCTTCGACGAAGGCCACTTTGACCGCGCAGTCATTGAGGATATAAGCAGTCCGCCATGTCGGAGCGGATGGATCGACCGGTACATAGGCAGCGCCGGCCTTCATGGCGCCGATGATCGCCACCACCGCGTCGATGGATTTTTCCAAGCAGATCCCAACCCGATCTCCACGGCGTACACCGAGCTTTCGTAACCAGCCACCTAGATCGTTTGACAGCTGTGCCAGGTCCCCATAGAGAATCGTTCCGTTTGGCGGATCTTCAATGGCGACCCGGTCCGCCCAACGGTGTGCCGCCGCATCTAGGAGAGCGGGCAATAGCATTTGTAAGGACATGCCTTTCGACTTGTGCGGGTGGTTCTCGAGGCGATCGCCAGGACTGGTGGAGCAAGGTATATGCCAACGGCAGGGTCGGCCAAACAGCCCAAAACCTCGCTGTAATGGGGTCGATTGGGCCCAGGTTAGAGGACGAGATGCCATCCGGGGCACATCGTGCCGATGTTAAAACCGAAGCCTGTGACGGCAATGCATGGGTAGGCTGTGGCGGGTGCTCCGGAAAGAGGAGTCGCCTGCGGAACTGTCCTAGTGGAACGACGAGATCCAAGATTATGGCCTCGATCGCTGCTGGGATTCCTGGTGCTGCGCCCGATTTGAGGAACATATCTGCTCGGAGGGGCTGTCTCTGACTGGCTGCTCGCCTATTAGCCAACGTGTACGGCACCGGCCGACGGGTCGGATCCGCAGCCTGTCCGCTACCTATTGCGCCGTCGCATCAGTCGGGCGAACCGCCGTTTTCAGTGGCTAGACTCACGCATATAGCAGCCATGAACCGCCTCTAGACCCGAAGCCGCCAGGGTTGCGTTGCCTTCGCTGATTGGAGTTGACCGGGCCCTACGGAGCAAGATGAATCGAGAATACCGAGTTCAGATG
>JAPUJX010000238.1 GCA_027295975.1 Gammaproteobacteria bacterium | reverse complement strand
ATGCGCTGGGACTTCTATCCACCGACATCGCCCTGGGTGTGGACGCGACCGATGATCGCGAGCAGGGGGCAGGAGATCAGGGGCTCATGTTCGGTTACGCCACAAACGAGACCGACGTTTTCATGCCCGCTCCGCTGACCTATGCCCATCGGCTTGTCCAGCGACAGGCGACCGTGCGCCGCTCAACGCTCAAGTTTCTCCGCCCGGACGCCAAAAGCCAACTCACCGTCCGCTACGGCGCCAACGGCACGCCGACTGGCATCGATGCCGTGGTGTTGTCGACCCAACACGATCCTGACGTGTCTCAGAAAGATCTGCACGAATCGGTAATGGAAGAGATCATCAAACCGGTAATCCCGAACAACTGGCTGTCGAAAGACACCAGGATTTTCATCAACCCGACCGGCCAGTTCGTCATCGGCGGGCCCGTGGGCGACTGTGGGCTTACCGGAAGAAAAATCATCGTCGATACCTACGGTGGCATGGCACGGCATGGGGGAGGCGCCTTTTCGGGCAAAGACCCTTCCAAGGTGGATCGCTCGGCAGCTTATGCGGGGCGTTACGTCGCAAAAAACATCGTTGCCGCAAAACTCGCCGAACGCTGCGAGATTCAGGTGAGTTATGCAATCGGCGTCGCCGAACCCACCTCGATCAGCATCAACACTTTCGGCACCGGCAAGCTGCCGGACGATACTATCGTTCAACTTGTGCATGAGCATTTTGATTTGCGACCCCGCGGACTCATCGCCATGCTGGATCTGAAACGGCCCATATACCGCAAGACGGCCGCCTACGGACACTTCGGACGCACCGAAGACACCTTCACCTGGGAGCGTACCGACAAGGCTGAGGTGTTGGCCGCGGCACTTTGACAAACACCCCGAGGCACGTTTCACGTTTATAAGTGCTTGCGGCGCTTTGAACGGTAAATAATGGTGGAGGTCCACACCGTGCGATTGAGCTTCGAATTCTTTCCGCCCCGAACTCGAGAAGGTGAGCAGAGCCTTGGAAAAGTGGCCGCCAAGCTCGACGATTTCAGCCCGGATTTCTTCTCCTGTACCTACGGTGCCGGTGGCTCAACGCGGGCAGGGACCCGCGAGGTCGTGGCACATCTCGGCGCTCTCGGAATGTCGTGCGCGCCTCACCTGTCCATCGGCAGCGATACCCAGGATGAGATTAACCATCAGCTCGATGCCTATGCGGCCCTGGACGTGAATCGCATCGTGGCATTGCGCGGGGATCCACCTTCAGGGATGGCTCGCAGCCATTTGGTAAACAATGCCGAAACCCTCGTGCGCTGGATTCGCGAACACTCGGGGAATCGGTTTCATCTGGAGGTGGCGGCCTATCCGGAGGTGCATCCCGACGCCGTGTCTCCCGAACAAGACCTCGATTATTTCAAGCGTAAGGTGGACGCGGGGGCGAACTCGGCTATTACCCAGTACTTCTACAACGTGCACGCATACTTCGATTTTCTCGCTCGCTGCGACAGGGCGAATCTCAACATCCCCATCATTCCAGGCATCATGCCCCTCACCAACTACGAAGGCATCGTTCGATTCTCCCAAAACTGCGGGGCCGACATACCACGTTGGATCCGCAAACAACTGGAAACCCGGCAAGACGACAAAAAAAGCCTGCTGGCGTTTGGTGTGGAGGTGGTGACCCGCCTATGTGAAGACCTCGTTGCCGCCGGGGTATCCGGCCTGCATTTCTACACGTTGAATCGTTGGGGGGCGAGCAGCAAAATCTGCCGCAATCTCGGGCTGGAAAATCCCGGCGGATGAGGCATCGGCTCTATCTTTCGTCACCGCTGGAAACCGGCGCACTCGTGACCCTGGATGCCGAACGATCTCACTACATCATCCGCGTGCTTCGCCTGAAAGCCGACTCCGAAATTTTGTGCTTCGACGGGGCGGGGACGGAGTTCAATGCACGCATACGAGAAGCAGACGCCAAAACCTGCGTGCTCGAGCTAGGCGGGCAAAGTCGTGTCGAATCACCACCGGACGAACCAATTCACCTCGCCCAGGGGGTACTCAAGGGTGGCGCCATGGACCGGGCGATACAGAAAGCCACCGAACTCGGGGCAACCGACCTCTGGCCGATCCTGGCGGATCGAAGTAACGCAAAAGCCAACGGCCTCCGTGAAGCGCGCAAAATTCGTCACTGGCAACGTATTATCGAAAGCGCCGCGGAACAAAGTCGGAGACTTTTTCTACCGAAGTTACACGAACCGGTCACCCTGGCCGGGTTTTTTTCCGGGAGTCGCGTCGAGCAGAAGCTTTTTCTGGACACGGGTCAGAAAGTACTGCCAGCGGTAATACCACGGCAGCCCACTGCCCTGCTGATCGGCCCTGAAGGTGGTTGGTCATCCACGGAACGGGAGCTGGCTCTCGCCGGCGGGGCTCTGGGCTTTTCCCTCGGGGAATTTGTGCTGCGCGCGGAAACCACGCCCCTGGCTGCCCTGGCGGCACTGCGTCAAGCATGGCGCTGGCAGTAGCCCACTTCCGCTTGCGGAAGTCGGGGTAGTTTCCCTAAAATTTGAGTTTGCGGACGTTACTCTCGATAAAGTCCAGGTTCGGTATGATCGCCGATTCCGTGCCGAGTTTGACAGCCATGACTTCCCCAGGGCCGCGTTTACCCGGCTCGTTGCTCAGATCGTCATTGGTGAGTTGAACCATTCTCGGAAGACCTTCCGCGGCGAGAGCGTAGAACGCGAAGCCGTCGTTCGAACTCGCACGGTTCATCACAATGATACAACGCCCGGTTTTACCTCCTTCGGCGCCCGGCTTGTTCAGCAGTTCGAAGCGTACTACTGGAATCGCCTGACCACGCCAGCCGAGAAGCCCGAGACACCAATCCGGCGCATCCTTCAAGATCTTGATTCGCCTCCACAGCAGTATTTCTGCCATGCAAACGTTAGGCAACAGCAGGTTGCCTGCGTTGAGCGGAATCAACACACAGGAGAGTTCCGTTTGTTCCCGCTCCATGACTGCTGCCACCGTCCGTATCCTTCTAGTTAGTCCATATTCCAGAAATGGTCTTACTCGACAATTTCCATGGCTGTGTTACGCATGGGACCCGCATTGACCTTCGGAGCTGATTGGCAACCCAATGGGTATCCAATGGGCGTTCGTGCCCATTACGCCAGCAATTCGTCAATGTTGGCGAGCAGTTCGGCCTCCTGAAACGGTTTCCCAAGAAATCCGTTCACTCCGATTTCGGCCGCGTGCTCTTTATGCTTGTTACCCGTGCGCGAGCTGATCATGATGATGGGTAAATCGCGCAGGCGTTCATCGTGCCTGACCTGACGCGCGACTTCGAAGCCGTCCATGCGCGGCATTTCTATGTCGAGCAACATTACGTCCGGCTTTCGCTCCTGCAGCAACGAAATAGCCTCTATGCCGTCTTTGGCAATGATGACTTCGATGCCCTGGCGCTCCAAGAGCCTGCTTGTTACCTTGCGGACCGTAACCGAATCATCAACCACCATAACGCAGCGGGTACCATCTTCTGCGGCCAGGCGCCGCTTTACACCCATTCCGTCGCCGCTTTGGGCTCGAATCAGCGCGAGAATATCCAAAATCACAACCACGCTTCCATCACCCAGAATAGTCGCGCCGGAAATACCTCCAACACCAGCGAACTGCGGACCCAGGCTTTTAACGACGATCTCCCGGCTGCCTTGTACGGTGTCGACGTGAACGGCTACCGACTGATCGCCCGATCGAACCAGCACCACGGGCACCGATTGTCGCTGACCCTCGACGTTGTATTCGCGCCCGAGAAATTGGCCAAGGTAGCGGACCCTGTAAGGGACGCCCGCATATTCGAACGTATCGCCGTCAGGTGCGTAAAGCCTCGCGATTTCCTCAGGATTCAGTAACACGATGCCTTCGATCGTGTTCAGCGGGATTGCATATGAATCGTCGGCAATCGTCACCATCAAAGCTCTATTAATGGCCACGGTGAAAGGCACTCGTATTACGAAGCGTGTTCCCTTGCCTGCCTTCGAGACAATGTTGATGCTGCCGCCGAGCTTTTTGACTTCACTGTGGACCACATCCATTCCCACACCCCGGCCGGATATCTGGGTGACCGACTTCGCCGTGCTGAATCCCGGTGCAAGAACGAACTGACTGATTTCTTCGTCATCCAGGACGGCGCTTTCGGTCATCAAACCGCGCTCGATCGCTTTCACTCGCACTGTTTCCAGATTGATTCCAGCGCCATCGTCGCTGATTTCGATGACCACATCCCCGCCTTCGCGGGAGAGGTGAAGATCGATTCTACCGGCTGCCGGTTTGCCGAGGCTCTCGCGCAACTCCGAGCTCTCAATCCCGTGATCCACGGCATTTCTCAACATATGCTCCAACGGAGAAACCATACGCTCCAGCAGATTTCGGTCTAGTTCTCCTTCGGTGTTGTGAGCGTGAAACTCAACTTCTTTATTCAACTCGCGCGATATCTGTCGAACGATTCTGCGCAGCCGGGGTAACAGGCGACTGAACGGCACCATGTGTGTGCGCATCAGCCCTTCTTGAAGCTCTGTGTTTATGCGTGCTTGTTGTAATAGCAGCGTTTCCGAATCACGCGCTTTGAAAAGCAGCGTTTCCTGCAATTCGAGCATGTCGGATGCGCTTTCGGACAGGCCCCGTGAGAGTTGCTGTAATTGCGAGTAGCGATCCATTTCCAGCGGATCGAAGTTTTCATAAGCCGGACCGCTTACGTGTTCGCGACGGAATAAGATCTGTGTTTCGGTTTCGATCTCCAATCGACGTAGCAGTGAACGCACCCGCTCAATGGTAGTTTCCATTTCATCCAGCGCACCGGTGAAATCACTGATGCTTTGTTCGAGTCGAGCACGCACGATGCTGCTCTCTCCGGCGAGGTTGACTAGCGCTTCCAGTAGTTTCGAACCAACACGCACCATCTCTTGCGGCGTTTGAGCTTCGGGCGCCTCTTTCTTGGCTGCCAACTCCGGTGGTTTAGCTGAAACCCGCTCTTTTTCGGGCTGTTCCCGCCGTGCCCTGGTGGCGGAAACATCTGGTTGCGGTTCGACCGTCGGCTCTTGTCCTACCTCCGGTGTCGCAGTTTC
>JAPUJX010000237.1 GCA_027295975.1 Gammaproteobacteria bacterium | reverse complement strand
GTTTGCCTGCAAAGCTGTTGGCGGCGCTGGGTGCCGCAATGACGGGTATTGCACTTTTTTGCATTGTGGCGGCGGTGGACTACCGGTCGCTGTCGTGGATATACGCGGCGTTTTTTCTGCTCGGACTGGGTTGGGGTGGGATGATTCCGTTGCAGGAGGTCATTTGGGGTTCGTTTTTCGGCCGCCGATACCTTGGGGCCGTGCGCAGCGCGGGATTACCGTTCGCTCTTGTGTTCGGTGCAGGAGCACCGCTGGCGGTCTCCTATCATCACGATGTGACGGGCAGCTACGATGCGGCCCTGCTGGTGGTTGCGGGTCTCAATGTCCTCTCAGGGATCATGCTGCAACTGATCAAGTCACCGAACCATATCAGCGTCAGCAACGCAGACGATATCACCACCATCAACTCAAAACGCGCTTCCGCTTCTTTTCTGGAATGAGAATCATTCGCAACACGATGCCAGATTGGTGGATCGGGTCTCTTCACGCGAACAAGGCAGCGAGCACCACCCAGTAGCCGACGGGAAAGACGACACGGGAAATCAGGTCTAACTTGTCGGCCGCAGAGTCGCGCGCCTTGCCGACGAGATAGGCCACCGTAAACGCCTCCAACAGCACGAGAAACACCACAAGGGACGATGCGAGCGTGATGAGGTCCATCGTCGTCAGGTAACTGACCCGCGGCATCACCGCGACAACCGCGAATTGAAAGGCGAACAGCGTCAGCACACAGGTCACGCCGATGCTGACGCGCAGGGCCTGGTTCGAAGGCACCCAGAAGATACCCAGGGACATCATGACGATCATGATCGTGGGCAGAATCAGTCGATACAGGTAGTAGTTGGAACGGCGCTCAATGGGAATCGACAAACGGAAAACAGAGAATGTATCACCCAATGCCGCGACTTCGCGGTCGAAGGTGACCGCGTGTATCGCGCCGACTTCCCAATCGGGGATCGACATTGTCGGGCGGCGGAATGTCCAGCGCTCGTCCACGCCAAGTTGGATCTCGTCGGCGGTATAAACCGGCGTCATCACATCCAGCTCTATGACGTGGTTGTCGAACGGGAATTCCGTCAGGTCGAAAGCCGACGACAGATCGCCAAAGAAACGCGCCGCAACTTCGACTTCACCGCCTTCTCCGATCGTCGCGGTGGGTGGCTGCCGCAAGCCCAGGGTACCGGCATTCAGCAGTTGGACACGAGGATTCCAGATTGCGTCGGGGGAGACACGGCACCCGGCGAGCGATGCAAGCCGCGGGTCGACCCAGCTTAACCGTACATACGAATCGATTGTCAAGGTTTGGGCGCGGTCATCGATTGCAGTGATGTCGACGATCGCGAAGCCGATACGAACCTGCGCTGGCGTAGAGCCGCTCAAGGGGCCAGCGCTGGCATCGACCGTACAGTTCGGCGCAGCTAACGCCGTCGAGGCGAACGCTGTCGCGGCGAGCCAACTTTCAACGAGACAGTTCTTCCAGACCGCGGAAGTGCTCCAACGCTTCCGGATTGGCCAACGCAGATGTATTTTCGACCGGGCGGCCGTGAATGATGTTGCGCACCGCAAGCTCGACGATCTTGCCGTTCATGGTGCGAGGTATGTCGGCTACCTGAATCACCCTGGCTGGAACATGGCGTGGCGAAGCGTTTAGCCGAATCTGGTTGCGAATGGTTTGAATGAGCGCCTTCGTCAACTCGGTTTCGGCGATCAGGACGACAAAAAGCACAATCCGGGTGTCATCATGCCACTCCTGACCAACGCAGACGGCATCGACGACCTCGGGAAGCTGTTCGACCTGACGATAAATCTCCGCGGTGCCGATGCGCACGCCGCCGGGATTGAGGACCGCATCGCTGCGTCCATGGATTACGAAGCCATCGTTGGCGGTTATCTCGGCAAAATCTCCCTGGGCCCAGACGCCGGGGAATCGCTCGAAGTAGGTCTGTTTGAATTTTTCGTCGTTTGCGTCGTTCCAGAATCCGATGGGGCAGGAGGGGAAGGCCATGGTACAAACGAGTTCACCTTTCTGCCCGCGAACGGCTTGGCCATCATCGTCCCAGACGTCCACCGCCATGCCGAGCCCCCTGCACTGCAGTTCCCCCGCCCAGACCGGCGACAGCGGGTTGCCCAGCACGAAACAGGAGATGAGGTCGGTCCCTCCGGAGATTGAGGCGAGGTGCACGTCCGGTTTGAAGCGTTGGTAAACATATCGGAAACTTTCCTCGGAAAGCGGAGACCCCGTCGAGAGGATGGTTCTGAGATCGTTCAGTTGGTGGCTGTCCCTGGGCGTGATGCCGGCGTTTTCCAATGCCGAAAGGTATTTGGCGCTTACCCCGAAGATGGAAATCCGTTCGCCGTCTGCGATATTCAGTAACCGGTCCGGACCGGGATAAAACGGTGATCCGTCATAAAGCACCAACGTCGCTCCCGTTGCGAGACCGGAGACCAGCCAGTTCCACATCATCCATCCGCAGGTAGTGAAAAAAAACAAATGATCGTCACGCTTCAAATCGGTGTGTAGTTGATGTTCTTTCAAGTGCTGAATTAACGTGCCACCGATGCTGTGAACGATACATTTGGGTTTACCGGTGGTGCCCGAAGAGAACATCACGAACAACGGATCCGAAAAGGGGCGTTGCGCAAATTGCATGTCCGGGGTGCCATCGCCGATCAACTCGGCGAACGTGCAACTGCCAGACGGTGCCTGGTTCAACAGGGAAACCCATATGATCAAGCGAATGGAAGGGATCTGGCCGGCAACCTCGCGAACCTTATCGACGATGGAGATGTTTTTACCGTTGTAATAATAGCCGTCGCAGGCAAACAGAACCTTGGGTTCGATCTGGCCAAATCGATCCAGGGCGCCAGAAACGCCGAAATCGGGAGAGCAGGAAGACCAGACGGCCCCTCGGCTGGTTGTTGCCAGCATGGCGATGACCGTGTCCGGCACGTTGGGCAACCACCCGGCGACCTGATCGCCGGCTTCTACACCTTCGCGCGCTAGGGTCGAGTTTATATGTGCGGTCTGTCTGTACACCTCCGAGTAACTCAACTCCCG
>JAPUJX010000236.1 GCA_027295975.1 Gammaproteobacteria bacterium | reverse complement strand
CACGGCGGCGGTAGAGAAGTTCATCGGGGCGGGCGCGTACAACGCCATGAAGGCGGCGCTGCTGAATTACTCGGGCGCACTCTCTCAGGATCTGGCCCCGAAAGGCATTCGGGTGAACGCCATCTGCCCCGGGCCGATTTTCATCGAAGGGGGCGCCTGGGATTACATCAAGAAGAACATGACGCCTTTTTACGAAGCGACGGTGGCGGACATACCCCTTGGCCGGATGGGTTCGGCGGAAGAAGTGGCGGCCCAGGCAGCGTTGCTGGCGAGCCCTCGAGCCGCATTCACCACGGGTACCAACGTCGTTATCGATGGCGGGATTACCAAACGCATTCAGTTCTGAGCGACTTGACGAGATGTGCGGCGGCTGACGGCTCGGCACCCCCGGGTTGCCGAGGGTCGGCTTTGCCGGAGCTGTAATTTTACCGGTACTGTAATAGCGAACGGGTCAACGGTTTTGCCGGGGGGAAACGATGTCGGAACATTCATCGGCGTTTATCAGGACAAGTACACGCGCACCGCAGACGGCTGGAAGTTCGCGCAACGACATTATGCGGTGCTCTACAACGATGGCGGCAGCGGTAACATGAGCGGCGAACCGGCGGCCTACCCGGAGCTAAAGTGGTGAGTGTGGAGTGATCGGTGGATTTTGAGTTGGCGAAGAGTTCTCCAGAGCGGGGGCGCCGGGGTTGATTCCCCTTGGATTGCGGGGATCTCCCGGTCCTGGATCGTCCCTTGCTAAAAACACCTCGGTTGAAATTGAGCAGGGTATCCCGGGACATGATTCCCGTTGACGTCCTGACCACCTTTTTTGCGGCGTCGGTGCTTCTGGGGTTGGCGCCCGGGCCGGACAACATTTTCGTGCTCACCCAATCCGCGATGTCCGGCAGGCTGGCCGGCCTGATGGTGACGATGGGGTTGTGTACGGGGCTGCTCTTTCATACCGCTGCCGTGGCGTTCGGGGTTGCGGTGATATTCCAGACGTCGGTGGTTGCCTTCACGGTACTGAAGCTCGCCGGAGCCTGTTACCTCGGGTATCTCGCCTGGCAGGCGTTCCGTGCCCCGGTGTCGAATCTGTCGCAAGCGGATGGAGCAACTCGCGGTCCCTGGCGGTTGTACGCGCGGGGTATCATCATGAACCTCACCAATCCTAAGGTGGCTATTTTCTTTCTGGCATTTCTTCCCCAGTTCGCGGATCCACAGCGGGGATCGCTGACGGTTCAACTGATCGGATTCGGCGCAACGTTCATTCTGGCCACGGTGCTGGTATTCGGGGCTATTGCCCTGCTTGCCGGAGCCCTCAAAACCCGGTTGGGCCGGTCACAGTGTATTCAACGGGTCCTGAATCGCATAGCGGGAACGGTGTTCGCGGCATTGGCCGTCACCCTCCTCGCCGCGGAGCGCTGAGTCGCTTCCGCAACGAAATTGGCGTTCCCGGCACCAAACATACGGATCAGAATTGGACCCCGGCACCATTTATGACGTGTATGACGTGTATGACGTGTATGACGTGGGCAAAACGTAACAGGATCTAAGGTTCGCAACGCCCGTTTTCCGGCCCGAACCTGGTCTTCGGGTATACTTGCGCGCTTTTCCACTTTCGAAGGGACCCTCATGAGCGGGAGCGACAGAGTTGCGCGTGGTGGTCTGCGGGTCGCGGGCGATCTGGATGCCCTGGTTGCAGAGCAGATTGTCCCGGGAACGGGGGTCGAGGTTGAGGGGTTCTGGAGCGGTTTCGAGGGAATCGTGGACGATCTTGGTCCCACCAACGTGGCGTTGTTAGCCAAACGAGATCAGTTACAGACACAGATCGATTCCTGGCATCTGGCGCAAAAGGGCCAGCCGCTGGACCCCGTGGAGTATCGTGGGTTTCTCACCGAGATCGGTTATCTCGTCGAAGAGCCCGAACCGTTCTCCATCGCCACCGCAAACGTCGACGAAGAAATTGCCGTTACCGCCGGTCCGCAACTGGTGGTGCCGGTGATGAACGCGCGTTTTGCCTTAAACGCCGGCAACGCCCGTTGGGGAAGCTTATACGATGCCCTTTACGGGACGGACGTGCTGCCGGAGGAACCCGGGGCTGAGAAAGGCACCGGCTACAACCCGGCCCGGGGGGAACTGGTGGTGGCGCGAGCGGCGGAATTTCTCGATGCGGCCGTGCCCCTCGAAGGCGCTAGCCACACCGAGGTCATCGCCTACGGTATCGGCGATGGCGGCGACGACGTTCTACTCCGGGCCATTCTCGATAACGGCGGTAACACGGGACTGGCGGACCCCGGTAAATTTGTCGGTTATGTGGGTGACGAAGAGCCAAGCGTGGTGCTTCTTGTCAACAACGGCCTGCATATCGAGATTCAGATCGATCGCGATCACAGTGTCGGCCAGGTGCACCCGGCCGGGGTGAAAGACGTGGTGCTGGAATCTGCCATCACCACCATTCAGGACTGTGAGGATTCGGTGGCCGCCGTGGACGCCACCGACAAGTGTGTCGTTTATGGAAACTGGCTCGGCTTGATGAAGGGCGATCTCGAAGAGTCCCTGGACAAGGGCGGACGCACCATCCTCCGGCGGCTGAATCCGGACCGCACCTATATCGGCAAAAACCGACAGCCACTCACGCTGCACGGTCGCAGCCTCATGCTCATGCGCAACGTCGGACACCTGATGACGACCGATGCGGTGCTCGATGCCGATGGCAACGAGGTACCCGAGGGTTTCCTCGACGCCGCGATCACTGCCCTCGCGGCCATGCACGACCTGCAGGGTAATGGGACGGTTTCCAATTCACGTACGGGTAGCATCTATATTGTGAAGCCGAAGATGCATGGGCCTGAGGAGGTGTCATTGACGTGCGACCTCTTCGGTCGTGTCGAACAGATCCTCGGTTTGCCCACCAATACGATGAAGGTTGGCATCATGGACGAAGAACGCCGCACCACGGTCAACCTGCGGGCCTGCATCAACGTCGCCAGGGAAAGAATCGTGTTCATCAATACCGGATTTCTGGATCGTACCGGCGATGAGATACACACGAGCATGTTGGCCGGTGCGTTTTTACCCAAGGAGCAGATCAAGGCGGAACCCTGGATTGCCGCTTATGAAGATGCAAACGTCGACAGCGGTCTCGCGACCGGGTTTTCCGGTGTCGCCCAGATCGGCAAAGGGATGTGGCCAAAACCCGACGAGATGAAAGAGATGCTGGACCTCAAGATTGCTCACCCGCAAGCCGGTGCAAACACCGCCTGGGTACCGTCACCCACGGCGGCGACGTTACACGCGATGCACTACCACCAGGTACTCGTGGCCGACCGGCAGCACGCGCTCCGTTCACGAAGCCCGGCCAGCCTGGATGAGATCCTGCGCATTCCGCTCCTGAAGGGAGAGAACCTGTCGGCGGAAGCCGTGCAGGCGGAACTCGACAACAATGCCCAGGGCATCCTGGGATACGTGGTGCGCTGGATCGATCAGGGGGTCGGCTGCTCGAAGGTGCCGGACATCAACAATGTCGGGCTGATGGAAGATCGTGCCACGTTGCGAATCTCGAGTCAGCACATCGCCAACTGGCTTCACCACGGCATCTGTTCGAAAGAACAGGTGCTGGAGACGCTGCAACGTATGGCGGCCGTGGTCGACTCTCAGAATGCCGAAGAGGTCGGCTATCGCAACATGGCGCCGGATTTTGCCGATAGCATCGCCTTTCAGGCTGCCTGCGACCTGGTCCTCAAAGGGCTGGAGCAACCCAACGGTTATACCGAGCCGGTGTTACATGCCAGGCGTCGGGAGGCGAAAGCGAAATATGGCTGACAATAGGGAGATCAATTCCAATGGGCCGTAGAATTTTGCGCGCTTTTCCGGTTATGTGTTCGCTGCTTTATCTGGCGCTGAATTCCGGTTACGCCTGGGCCGGGAGTTTCAGCTTTGTCGCCCTTGGCGACACGGCCTACAACGTACCGGCAGACTATCCGGTGTACCGGGCCCTCATCAAACGCATAAACGCCGCGAAACCCGCGTTCTCCATTCATGTGGGTGACACCTGGGGAGTTCTGGAATGTAGTGATGCCGAACACGAACGTATTCGCGGCTTTTTCCAGGAGTACGATCATCCGGTAATTTATACGCCTGGCGACAATGAGTGGACTGATTGCCTGAACCCAGATGCGGTCCCTGGCGTGCAGCGTATTTTTTCAGGCACGCCGACGGCGGAAGACCTCACCCTGCTCGCCGATGCCCGTTCTCTGGACGGAGCGTACGAACGCCGGATCCGGGCCAACGGACTGCAGAGTCTCGAAACCATCCGCAGGGTTTTCTTCGCGAGCCGCCAGAGTCTGGGGCAGAAGCCAATCACCTTGACCCGCCAGGCGGATGTTTCCGAATTCGACCAGATCGTCGAAAACGCCATATGGGAGTACGGGGACGTTCAGTTCGGAACCGTTCACGTGCCCGGCTCGGGAAACAACTTCTTCATCAACAGTCGTGACCACGCCATCGAAGCCATCAATCGCAATCGCGCGAACGTCGAGTGGATCAAACACATCTTCGCAGAGGCCAGATCCAGGGATTCCAAAGCCGTTGTCATCGCTTTGCACGCGTCGTTGTTCGTAGATG
>JAPUJX010000235.1 GCA_027295975.1 Gammaproteobacteria bacterium | reverse complement strand
GAAAATATCGGCGACAGTACCGGGCAGATTCAACAGATTTCCGGCACGTGATTCGATGAACAATGACAAAGAGGTCACCGTGGCACATTCGCCCGTCCCGTACATGGATCGATCACGGGATCAGTAACGTCGGCGATGGCGCGCAGAGTTCTCCGACCGGCGCGGGTTCCATGGTTCAGGCAGATGGCTGGTAGCAACCGCGTCTCGCTCCCCGTCTGCTCCCCCGAGCAAATACACGCCACACTTCCAGGTTGTATAAGTTCCATAACATATTGTTTTTCTTATATTATTTGGCGCGCCCGGCTCGATTCGAACGCGCGACCCCTGGCTTCGGTGACTGGGGGTGGCAAAGTCTAGAAGTAGCTCGATCGACTATGCACGTAGACTCGTGAGCACCTCGAATTACTCAACTGCAAGTTCGCCACCATCCAACAAACCTGGCGCACGCGTTCAGTGTGCGTACGGTCTTGAATTTGGCGCGCCGGTAACGTCGACATGCACTCGCATCCGTCAAAGAAGCGACGCAGTCTCAGTCATCGTCCCAATCCTCGAGCAGTTCCTGAATCGTGGACCGGACGTCGGGGTCGTCGCTTTTGAAACTGCTGATCACGTCGAAGGCAGCTCCCCCACCAATATCGGCCAGCACGCACAAAACGCTGATCGGAGAGGCTGCCTGGGTCTCCAAAAACTCTGTGAGCTTGGGTACGACCGCCTCGCCTATTTCACACAGGGCGAATACACTTTCCTGGACGAGCTCTTCATCGTCCGATGACAGCGCTGCCACCATTCGATCGATCGCAATAGCATCGACCCCCAATTGCCAGCAGCCGTACATGGCGGCGATCGCTACCAGCTCATCGGGTTCCCGCGTCAAAGTGCGTAACTGATCGATAGAATGCTGGTCCTGGTGTCGACCGAGCTGAATCGCGGCATAGGCCCGCTGGTGTCGATCCGAACTTCCCAGTGCGGCACGCAATTCGGGCAATTGCAGGGCGTCACCGGAGGTCACTACCAAGGAATGCCAATAAAGTCATTGACGCTCTCATTACGCCAGACTTCTGGATCGTGTGATGCGGAATGACCGCTCGCCTTGAGCTTCTTCTCCAGTACCTGCGGCAGCCGGAACCACTGCCCGCCTCGCGCGATCGCCACGACCGGATCGAAGTCAGCCTGGATATTGAATGCCGACTTCACATTGGACCACTTCGCAAAATAGTCCGCGTTCACTGGCGGGCTCAACATGACCAGCTGGTCGATGCACAGATCGTCGTGTGTCGCGAGCATTGCAACATTAGCCCCATGGCTATGCGCGAAAACATTCACTTCGTCGGCCGGATGGGCGTCAATCCAATTGACCAAAGACAGTCCGGCCTTTCGCCGTTTCGAATCGCGATTCTTTCCCGACCACATAAACTGATCTTCTTCGCCGTACAGATCTTCCCGCTCCAGGTTCTTTTTAACGTACTCGAAAAAGTCGCCGTTCGGACGCCACCAGTCCCCGTCGGACGCCCAGGTCCCATGGATCATAACCGTAATGCTGGTCCGCGCCTTGTCTGCCTCCGACATACCCGGTGCGGTCCGCTGCCGGGTCGTAACGGCAGCAATCTCAACACCCGAGTCTCCCCATTTATCCAAAGCATCCTGTTTGGCGCCGCTGATTCGTCCGAGTGCGATCCGCGCGGCCATATAGACCTCTTCCGAGGCATCCCCGCCGCTCATGGCCTCGTTCAAAATGCGTTCCAGATCTTTCTTGTGATAATCGTCTTTGGTCATCTCGAAATACACGTCCATGATCGCGACCTGGAGTATGGGTTCGGCACCCTCGAGTGCGTCATCCAGAACTTTAATTGCGGTATCCGGTAAATTTGGTTCCAACTCAATGACCATTGCCGCTTTGGCTCCGGCCGTCGCCGTACCCTGCAAAACGGTTTTCAATTGCTTTAGTGCGGAGATCCTGGCCATTTTTATTCCTCTGAAAAATATTCATAAGAAATAGGGATCGTCGTGCGATGCCGATATGTTCTGCAATATCAGTCTACACCGTAGTGCAGACGCAAAACACGAAGCCTGATGGGAAAGCAATGACAACAAAAACCCGGGTTTTATGACGCCTGCGAAACGGGACGGCGAAACTTTGGGTAAGGACGGCCTGAACTTCGATCCAACAACAGCCGCGGATAGCCCTGAGAAAACCATGGATTTGCTTCGTTCCGCGGTCAGGTGATTACTGGGTCTTTCCCTACACTCTTCTCGATATACAACAACGACGTTTGCTCGAGACCTTATTACACGGAAGGCACTTTCAAGTTCGAGATGCAGATCGATATCGATGGACAATATTCTCAATACCAAGGATCTTGCTACGAGTCTCTAGGGCGACGCGACCGTCCCGTAGGTCGTCGATTGGACACGCCCCTTTCGTTCGCAGCACTACAGGCACCACCCCGACTGCCACCCAGCCGGGTATACGGACCCATCTGGCTTCGGTTCGCGCCCGGAAACTAGATCAGTAAAACTACTACGCAAGAAACATCAACACCACGTACCCGATGCCACCAACGATCGCGAGCACGAAGCCGACCTTGATGAGAAACCAAGTTACGGTGACAGCCAGGTTGAGCAAGCCGACTGCAACGAGTATTGCGGTGTAGAATGTCGCAAGCGCAAACGGCGCGACAAAAGCGCCGATCCCGGCGCCAACCGGCCCGGCCATGCCCAATCCGACCAGCGCACCAAGCGCCGCGAGTAACCACCAGAACCACGAAGCGGTCTTGCCGAATAGGTCCGGCGGCGTGATCACGTTGATCAGCCAGTCCGATCCGCTACTCGTTGCATAAGTGCTTGTCGAGTAGCCCCCGGTTGGCGCATAGCTCGGCATGGTCGCAGGATCGAACGACAGCGCGGGTGCTGCGGGCGATGGACTGAATAGAGGTGTACTGGGCGTGAAAGTACTGGTCGAAGACGGCCAACTGGGCTCCGGAGCCGGAGGCGGGTCGTAGATCGTGCCTGACGTCAAAGTACCTGCCAATGCCTGCTGCTTGAATGCCCAGTCCGGCTTGTGCTGATCCGCAAATGTGTATGGATTTGTCATGAACCCGAAGTCCCAATCGGTAGTGGTCGATGTTTTGCAATCATATCTGGTTGAGCCTGAATGCATGCTGAACCTGCTGCGGGCCGCACACGATGGGGATACCGATTCGGGTGAAGCTGGGAACCCCGGCCCGAACGAGATGTCAGTTCAGGAAGCGGACAAGAGGCTGGACGGTGGTGCCGGTCTGGGTGGTGCGGCAGACGGATCGTTGGTGCGGATGTTCGAGGATGGACCAGAATTACGTCTGGATTTCAGTTAACTGGCTCGTAGTAACCGCGTCTCGCTCCCCCTCTGCTCCCACGAGCAGATACGCGCCGCATTCCCAGGTTGTATAGGCTACATAACCTATTGTTTTTAGCTATTTGGCGCGCCCGGCGCGATTCGAACGCGCGACCCCTGGCTTCGGAGAATCTCTCTAGCCACTTTCCGCTACATTCGGTAGGTTACGCCAAAGTACGGTAACTTCATTGCTGTCAATGACTTACACGTCAAAATGACACAACCGAAATTCATGGACATTCATCTTATGTTTTCTAGTTTCATTTCAAAGGTTGCACATAGGTTGCAACGAGTTTGCCAACGGCCTAATAAAGCCAATGGTCAGAAAAGTTGCAATGATTGCAACCTGTCGTGTTGGGTTACTTGTCGTGGCTAAAATACATTTCATCAAAGCGTTGATCGAGGCTATTGAACCAACGGATAAAATCCAAACGTTTACGGACGACAAGACGCGCGGATTTACTCTCATCGTGACTCCCAAAGGGGCCAAGACGTTTTACCTGACCCGTAAGTACAACGGCCGGGTCGAGCGCAACAAACTGGGTCGGTTTCCAGAGACGAGCATCGTAATCGCGCGGGAACGTGCTGCCAAACTTCACCTGCAATACGACGGTGGGATCAATGCAGCTGAGGCAAAACGCAAAGAGCGCGCTGAGCTTACCTTGGATGAGTTTTTTGAAGTCTACTATCGTGAACATTCTCTACTGCACAATCGACGGCCCGATGTCGTGAAGGATCACTACCGGTGGTATGTAGCGCCGCTCTTTGGTCGAACGCGGCTGTCCAAAATCCTACGTACGGACGTCGCGCAACATCATCGTGATATCGGTCGATCTGGCCGTGAACGCACTGCCAATAAGATGGCGTCGCAGCTAAGAGCTATCTTCAACAAGGCGATTGCCTGGGAGTATTTCGATGGCCCCAACCCAGCCCAGCATATTGATCGATTCAGAGAGTATTCGCGGGATCGATTTTTGTCGAAATCTGAGTTGGATCGCTTCCATCAAGGCTTACGTAAGGAGGACGTACTCTACCGGGATTTTTTCATGCTCTTGTTGTACACGGGAGCGCGTAAGTCAGAGATGCTCAACATGTGTTGGCGAGATGTGCAGCTGGAGGATGAAGTCTGGCGAATTCCAGATACAAAAAACGGTGAACCGCGACGCGTCGTACTGGCGGGTCCAGCCATAGCAATTCTGCACCGGCGCATAGAGCAACGCCACGTTAATGATCGATGGGTTTTCCCAAGCGCAATAAAGCCATCGCAGCATGTTGTCGAAGTAAAGCGCGCCTGGGAGCGGGTGCTGAATCGGGCTGGTATTGAGAATCTTCGTATCCATGATCTACGTCGGACCCATGCGAGTTGGATGCTCGAAGGGGGTGCTGATACGGTAATTATCGGCAAGGCACTCGGGCATAAAGATATGGCTTCAACCCTTGTCTATGCCCGGTTAAATCTTGATCCCGTACGACGCCACGTTGAGAAAACGGCGCGGCGACTCAGTCCGTCACCCGAGTTGGTCAAATTGGATAGTCGGTCTCGATAAGTTCCACGAGACCCGGTGCACCCTAGAGTTTCCCTGGGGTCCGGGCCGGCCCCCATTTGGTTGCGCGTCGCCATGATGAGAGTTCGCCTGCATCCGGTACCGTATCCACTGCTGCTGAAACAACCCTAAAGCGTCGAACTACCCTAAAGGTTCGAAGCAACCCTAAAGGGTCTGAATTGCAGTCGTTCGCCCGAATTTTATGCTGGTTAACTCGTTAATGTTTAGGGGTGTATTGACCCTAAAGGGTATTTTTGAACTTGGGGTTGACACCGACTGGGATCGAGATCGTATAAAGAGAGTAGAACCCACGACAACTACGAGGTGCTCAATGCATAAACCTGAATTACCCCGACTCTTATCTACGGAGGAGGTGGCCGGATTCCTTGGAATCGCGCCACACACACTAGCGGTCTGGCGATCTGACGGCCGGTACGAACTACCCTTTGTGAAAATTGGTCGCGCCGTTCGATACCGTCTTGAGGATGTGTATACATATCTGGAGAGGCGTACGCGTCGAGATAGCGCGTCATGAATGGACCCGCCGTCTCCGGGCCCCCTTGGTACGATGTTGAGACGTTCATCCCGACAGGCTTTGTACTCACGGACGAAGGATTGTTCCGGTGTCGAAAGGGCAACGACCTTGAATGGATCGCCGACTGCTGTTGGGTGAGCACGGCGACTCGCGGGATTGATGGTACAGATGCGGGATGCGTAATCTGTTGGGTAGATCCACGCTCACGAGGCGTGAAGCGATTGGCGATTGCCAATCGTCGTTTCTATGAGTCTGGCAATGCCCTTGTACTGCAGTTGGCCGACTTGGGGATGCAGATTGTGCCGGGTGTGGAGCGCGCTCTGCTCAAGTATCTGGGTAGTTTTCGGCTGCCTGCATCCAAAGTTGTCATGTCCGCTTCTCGCCTTGGTTGGAACCGCTATGAATCGGACCGTCCGGTATTTGTGCTCCCACAGCGAACGATAGGCATCGACGTCAATCGCCCACAGGTGGTTTTCCAGCCAAAGGATCAACTCGCGAACTTGAGTGCGTTGCAGGTGTCGGGATCGCTGCAGAATTGGCAGCACCATGTCGTTCGAAGATC
>JAPUJX010000234.1 GCA_027295975.1 Gammaproteobacteria bacterium | reverse complement strand
GCACTTTCCAGATGTCACCTCGCATCGAGAAAGCGATCCAGCGGCCATCCGGGCTCCAGGCTGGATCCAGCGGCCCAGTCGATACGGCCGGCAGCAGGTGGACCTCCACTCTCGTCGCAAGTCCATACCGCAGGGTTTGCGAGCGGGCGGGACTAACCAACAGCAATGTGCCGATCGCGGCCATGCCTATCGTGCGGTGTATCCGACTTTTCCGTGTCATTGCCATCGATAGCCTAGCCTCCCTTGGAGCTGCTGGAATCGCTGGCTGCCAACATGACACCGATCTCACGTCCGCCGAAACCCTTGATCTGGCTTTATGGCTTGCCGGCAATATCGCGCAATATTGTCACTATAGCAGCAGCGCTATAGGTTGGGTCATGTCGCCTGTTCAAATACGCTTGCGTGAGCTTCGTAGGGCGAGGGGCCTGACTCAAGTTCAGCTGGCCAAGCTGTGCGGAATGCCCCAATCAACCATCTCGAGGATAGAGTCAGGCTCAACCACCGGTGTCGATTTCGATACACTCGACCGAGTGGCGACGGCATTGCGAGTGCATCCTGCTGAGCTGATCGCGTTCGATCAGATCCCTTTCGATCACGGTGGTAGGACGTACGTAATCACGGATCGTACCGGCGAAGCCGAGTCGTTGCCACAGGGTGCATCTGCAATGTGGTCGGTTCAGGGTGAAAACATCACGTTCCCCGGCGAACCCAACGAATCCCCCGGAGATATCATCAAGAAAGCAAAGCGCCTCATGGACTCGCGCCGCTGAAGCGCGTTATCGTCTCAATCTTTCCAGACGGTCCGCGCTGAATGCCTCGACGATCTTCTCGGCCAGCCGGTTGAATTCCGGGTCCGTGGCCAGCGTGCCGATGTCGCCGCCCTGCAACTTTTCCAGAAACCGGGGATTTTGAAGGATCTGCTGTACGGTGTTGTCTCGCGACAGGGTTTCGGCGGTCCGGATCATGGGTGCGATCCGCTCCGCCAACTGTTGGGTCACTTCGCTGTGAGCCGCGTTGCCGCCGAGGTCACCAACCAATCGGACCCGCTCCGCTGCGTCGAGAAACTCGGGGTCACGTGCAAGATCCCGAATGGCTGGGTGTCCGGTGACTGACGCGAAATCCGACCGCATTATCGCAGCCCGCAGAGCTCGATCCTGGAACAGGGCTCGAAGTCTGGGGTCGCCTACCAAGCGGCTGACGGTTTCCGCTGCCTCACCGGGCCTTACGGAAGCCATAGACATGGTCGAAGCCAGTACCTCGTTGCCGGTAAACCGTTCCGCCAGGATATAAGTCGCTCGTCCAACTACGGCCGACGTTAGCCGGCCCGCCAGAGTTTTCTCGACGTCTGGTCCCTGCCCGGTCAGCCCATGCACGACGATCGCTGCCCAAGCGAGAAAAACGACTATTGCCGTACCTCGCACCGCGCCGAGCACGGCGCCACCCGTACGGTCTCTGGTTGAGGGGGTCCAGCCCTTATCCAGGCGCTTCAACCTACGGATCTTGAGCCTGGCGGCCACGATCCGTAGCAGCAGGCTGATGGCGATCACGGCCACCATCCCACCTAGGGGGAAAGCCAAGATGGAGGGAACGGAGAACACGCCGCGGAGCAGCTGGCCCAGGGGCCGGTAGAGTAGCAAGGCGCCCAAGTATCCTACCAACAGGCTGCTACCAGAGAGAGCGGTGAGGATGGTACCACGTCGCCAGCCGAAATAGGCCAGCACGGTAACGAATGCCAGCGCGACTACGTCAATCATCGGCCGGCTTGATGCCTCTTCATGAAATCTTTAATCTCCCTGGATCCGCTGCGATTCAACGTCAAACATGTCAGCGCCGTAACAAGAGTGTGTCGTTCTCTTGGTTTCATTGCAAGGTTCGGACCACGCTGGTTATAGTGCACGCCAGCTAAATCCGAGAAAACAGAGCCATAGAACCGAATGTTGAGTCTCCTGACGGCAACGGTCGTTGCTCTCACAGCAATCCAGCAGGGCTCCTTGACAGACGAAGCCGACGTGGCGACGCACGGCGATGTTAGCGGGAATCCTCTCGTGTACAGCGGTCGGGCGGGGAGTTTGGCCATCACCATTCCCCGCGTCGAAGATCCGAATATCACCATCGACGGACGTCTCGATGACCCGGTGTGGAAGTCCGCGGCCGTGTTAACGGATTTCACTCAGTACGAGCCGGTCGAGGGCATTCCGTCTACAGAGGAAACGCAAGTTCGCGTCTTCTACAGCGGGGATGCCATCTACTTTGCCATCCGCGCCTGGGACAGCGAGCCTGACCTAATCCTGGCGCGTCTTGGGGAGCGCGATCGGGCGGTGTTTACCGACGACTGGATTCGCATCATGCTGGACACGTTCGACGATCAGCGCCAGGCGTACGTGTTCTACGTTAATCCGCTGGGTATTCAGGTCGACGGGCTGTGGATCGAGGGCATGCGGTCGCGTTTCGGGCGGAGGTCCGCCGTGTCAATTGACTTCAACCCCGATTTCATCTGGGAGTCGGATGGCCGGGTGATTGCGGACGGGTGGACGGCGGAGATGAAGATTCCTTACGCGTCTCTACGCTTCCGCGAAGTCAGCGTGCAGGACTGGGGTCTGAGTGTCTCGCGAGGGGTGCGCCGAAAGGAATTCAAGCAGTCGTGGGCGCCGTTGACCCAGGACGTCTCCAGCACGTTGGCACAGGCCGGCAAACTCGTGGGCCTGCGAGATATCAAACCCCGAAAACTGGTGGAGATCAACCCGGTCGCAACGGGTATCCGCAGGGGACAGG
>JAPUJX010000233.1 GCA_027295975.1 Gammaproteobacteria bacterium | reverse complement strand
ATTCCACGTGAGTGGAAAATGCTCTAGTAGCCCTCCGGAACGTAGCCGAAGCGTTCCATCTGCTCGCGATGATCGGACACGATCTTCCCGACCTGATCCTCGGACAAGACTTCCTTCCACTGCTCAATCCTGCCTTGGCGGAAGAAACGGGAATGTTCGGTGCGCTCCGTGAAGCCCGTTTCCTCTTCCTGCGCCTTGAGAACCTCGAAAGAGGAATTTGCGATCGCCCGGTCGAGTCTTTCCCTTGGCGGACTCAACCCGAGGAACCCGGCCACCCCGGAAAAGGTCTTTATCGGCTGGCCGGTCATATCTTCGTAACGCACGACATGAAGGGTGGGAAACTGTTGCTGGGTCCAGCTTTTCACGTTGAGGGACCAGCTGCCATAGACCTGCTGTGCATTCCTGTCCGTGGTGGCCGTGCCGATCCCCGGATGCGCCAGTTGCTCGATGGCCTCGGTCAGTTCGAGACCGAAGTGGTGTGAGAAGGAGATGGCGACGTCGAGCGGATTGCGGACCATATAGATGGCACCGGCGGTATGGCGCATCGTAATCAGTGGCACCCCTTCGTGATCACCCAGATAATTGTGCGTCTTGACGAACACGGAATCCGGGTAAGCCCGGGTCAAGAGCTCATGGACCTTGGGCCGCAGTTGGGCGATCTCCTGATCGGTCAGTTGGCTAAGGGGGCGGCGGTCGAACCGGTTGAAGTGGACGGCGGCGGCTTCGCCGAAGCAGAATCGGGTGACATCGTTGATGCTCACCGGCTCCTTCTGGTTGAGAAGCAGGTTGTGCAAAAACGCCCGCATCCAGGTGTTCCCGGATTTCGGATAGGACGCGAGCCAGATGATCGCACCCATGTCTGGCCTCTCCTTCCGGGCTCAACCGGTAAATCTGGCATCCGGCGCGCCAGACGGTTCGCGGGCGGGTCGTCCGTGGGTCGGGGGTTCGCCGTGGATCGCTAAGCTCATCACAACAAGCATTGGACGTTACGGGCGCTTATCTCAACGGTTTTGGGAAGCGTTGCGTTGATACCGCGTAAAGGCACCCGGCCTAGCCGGGAAGCCAGTCGATGATCAGATGCACGCGGTTGCGGTCGCTCGAATTCTCGACCTCGTGAGTGCGCGCGTTGTTGATCTCCCACAACTGGCCTTCTTTCATCACGCAGGTCTCACCCCCGACAGTGAAGACGACCTCATCGTTGGAGGTGATGGGTATGTGGATTCGCCGAGAATTCATAAGCGAGTAACCCGAATCCACATGCGGGAGTATCACCCCACCTGCCCGCAGGCGAACCAGCAGGGCCCGCACGACGTAACCGTCACCCGTATAGTAGTCCGAGATCGCCTCGACCACGGGCGCCAACAGGTCCTCGCAGCCGAGTTGATCATACATCTCCAGTTTCGCCGGACTCTCGAAACGAAAGTCCTTGCAGACGATCAGCTCTATGGTCTGCGTGTCGCGGTGCGCCTCGAAGCGATTCTGACGCCAATCGGCGGCCTCCCAATCGGCATCGCTCAGTGCCGACACCGTCTCCTTGATTGCGGATACGTCGCAGGCGTCCAACAGCCTGAAATTGTCGGCGAACTTGTCCATGTTGCGCGATCCGTGAAACTCTCCGACAAGGCGGTCGCGGCCGCCCGCGAGCGGGACCATGCGGCCCGGAAGACTTGGTCAGGACACCCTTGGCGCGTCGCCACGGTGGCCGAAGAGCATCGTGACGTTGATCCGGCGGTATTCGTAGCCTTCCCGGAAGCGTATCACGTCGGTCTTATGGACCAAGTTTGAATTGAAGAGCGCTATCCGATTTTGACGATACGGTATGGTGAGGCTGTCGCTCCCCTCAAGGATCTCTTCGAGCGCCACCTGATCCCTGTTGTATTTCTCGAAATCCCATTCCATCGGCGTTTCGCGGGTGTAAACGGTCAATCCGCCCGATTCCGGATCGAGATTGGCCTCGTCCGGGGTGATCCAGAAGTTGGCGTTTACCGCCGCGGCGTCGGCGTGGCGCTCGATCCCGGACAAACGGCTGTCGTACTTGTAGGCCCACATCTGGCGCAACCGGCGCTCGCCGAAGATTCGTGGGAGCCTCTGTCGCAGGCTTTCGGCGATCTGAAACAAGAGGTCGCAGTAGAATCCGTCGCTCAGATAGGCGCCCAGATAGCCGTTCCGGTTCGTGTCGAACCAGAAGACCGACTCCTGGCAGAACCGGCGCAACGACTCGATGGCCTCCGGGGTCAGGAAATCGTCGAAATACGTGATCCCCGGGGCGTTCGCGAAGTAGTCTTTCTGTAAGGCTTCGGCATCCAGGTTCGGGTTCACGGGATCCTGGGCGAGGGCCGGCGCCTCGGCGATGAAAACCGCCTTGTTATAGGTGCTGGCGATCTTTTCCCGCTGTGCGGAGGTCAGGGTGATGACCGCCTTCTCGCCAGGCAGGGACTGGAGCTCCTGGAGGACCTCTTCGTAATCACCTGCCACGCCGCCGAACTGCTCCGGCAACCGGCCGATTTCCATGAGGTGGCGAAATTGCTCGATGTCGTGCCTCAGCTTTGCCGTCGTGGTCCACAGGAACCTGGGATCGCTGGTATCGGCCAGCCATTGCGCGCGTCTTTCCGCCTCCGGTTTCCCCAGGGTTGGAGCCCTCTTGAGGCGGAATGCCACTTTGTAGCTTTCCACCGCACCCTCCATGTCGCCCGCAGCCAACAGACAGGTCCCCAGGTTGGTGTGCACCTCTGCTAGTCTCGGTTGCAGACGGACAGCGTTGCGGAAGCATTCGAGCGCGTCGTCGATTCGCTCCAGC
The DNA here is from genome assembly GCA_027295975.1 of Gammaproteobacteria bacterium. GTDB lineage: Bacteria > Pseudomonadota > Gammaproteobacteria > Pseudomonadales > Azotimanducaceae > SMWK01. The sequence goes on along the minus strand of JAPUJX010000233.1, from coordinate 30 downwards.
CTGCGGAGGGTGGTGCCCAGGTTGGACCAG
>JAPUJX010000232.1 GCA_027295975.1 Gammaproteobacteria bacterium | reverse complement strand
TTGATTGTTGCGGACCTTGTTGCCGGAAGGGACCCGGGGTTGGATCTAGCTCCCTATCGCCCGGGCCGGTATTAGTATCCGCCGGGCAACGGCCGCGCCGCGGTCGTTACGGAACCGCGTGTTATGCTCGCTCGAGTTTTCTGGATAACAAGAAAAAATGCACGAGTACGGACTGTTATCTGTAGTTCCGCCGTTGCTGACGATCGCGGTCGCGATTTACAGCAGAAACGTCATTTTTTCTCTCGCGCTCGGTATCATGAGCGGTTCGTTGATCATCAGCGACTTCCATCCCTTCGATGCGTTGCTGAACGCAATCGAAAACCAGGTGCTCAAAGAGGTATCCAGCGGAACCCACGCGCAAGTGATCCTCACCATCTTGTGTATTGGTGGGTTCGTCAAACTACTTGAAGTATCCGGCGGTGCGCGAGCGTTCGCGAGCCGGATGACGGCCGTCGTTTCCACCCGGGCAAAAGCGCAACTCCTCGCCTGGCTTTCCGGTCTCGGTATTTTTTTTACGGACTCCGGCAATAGCTTGATCATTGGTCCCCTGTACCGGTCTGTGTTCGATGAGTTCAAACTGTGCAGGGAGAAGCTCGCATACATTCTCGATACGACATCGGCACCCATCAGCATTCTGATTCCGTTCATCGGCTGGGGTGCCTATATCATGTCGCTCATTGAACGGTCGTATGCCGAAGTCGGCTTGACGGAAAACGTTTTCTCCGTCCTGGTAAACGTCATCCCTTATCAGTTTTACGCATTCCTCGCGTTATTGACGGTACCCATAGTGATATACACGGGGAAAGACTACGGCCCGATGAAACGGATTCAGGAGCAATACCTGGCTGAAAACCCGAGTGTCGCGTCCGCGTCGTCGGTTGACCAAACGAAAACAGCGGACGACCGATTGAGTATCTTCCTCTATCCGTTGGGCGTCATGTTAATCCTGATCGCGGGCCTCATCACATGGCATGCGATGCATGAGGGGATATCGGGCACCCATATTCGATCGACCCTGGTCATCGCCTACCTGGCGGCATCGTTGACCTGTGCAGAAATGATGCGGCGTTACAAGTCAACATCGTATACGGAATCACTGGGTGTATTCGTAGAGGGTGCGGAGAAGTTGGTTTATATTTCCATTGTACTGGTTCTGGCCTGGTCCTTGAGTTCGGTTACCAGTGATCTGCGCACCGCCGACTATTTTGCATCTATCATCAGCGGCACCGTTGCTCCCGCGTATTTTCCGGTGATCGTTTTTGTACTCGGTTCGATTATTTCGCTGTCCACCGGGTCGTCTTATGGGACGTTTGCCATTCTGATGGCGCTTGCGATACCGGTTGGATTGGAACTGGGTGCCTCCATGTACCTGACGATAGCCGCCGTTCTGAGCGGCGGGCTGTTTGGCGATCACATATCGCCAATTTCCGATACCACCGTGCTCGCGTCCGTGGGTGCCGACTGCAGTCATATCAATCACGTCACGACCCAGGGCGCTTACGCGGGAATTACCGGACTGGTTACGATCCTCGCCTACCTGTTGGCGGGCATCTACGAAACGCCCTATGTGCTGTTCTTCGCCATTGCCGTGTTGGCCGTCTGCATGGTCCTGGCAATGAAGTTTTTCGGTTCGGAGGTCGTAGGGGCAACGAAACGCTGATCCCCGCGGATCATCTTCCGGTGCCGCGGTTCAACCACCATTTCGTCTTTGACCGAATGTGCCCGGATTTGTGAGGTCGGTCTCAGTTCTCGAAGATATCTCTAGGCTCAACCGCTCCGCACTTCGATACTGCATCTCTGTGTCGATAACTACCAATGAAGCCCCGCTTCAGGGTTCGCCCGTAGTCGCGGAATCGTCGCCCGCAGGGCTATTTGCCAGACTCGTTTCCGGGCATGGCGATGGGGTAGTACCGGCACGTAAATTGTGGTGGTACAGAGACTTACCATGTCGATAAAACGCAAAGCACTCACGGTGACGGCGAGCCTCGGACTAATCCTGCTGCTGGTAACCCTCGGTGTTCTCAATCTGGCGGTTTTTCCGGCTTTTCAAGACCTGGAACAACAGTTGTCCAGGGAAAACCTGACTCGAGTAGAACTGGTTATCGAATCCGAAATCCAGGAACTCAAAAACATCAGCACGGATTGGTCGAGCTGGGACAGCACACACCAGTACGTGCTTGATCGAAACGATGATTTTCGACGTTCAACTCTGGTGGAGTCGGCGCTGACATCCATTCACGTCAACGTGATGGGCATTATCAGCACCGACGGTGAAGTTGTATGGAACGAAGCTGTCGATTTAGATACCGGGACTTCTTTGGATTTCAGCGAAGTGTTTCTACAACCGTTGTCATCTGATTCCGCGATCCTTTCCCATGATTCGGTAGATAGTAACTTTGCCGGGATACTCATGACACGCAGCGCACCGATGCTGTTCACCTCATATCCTATACTGACCAATGACGGAGAGGGACCCATTGTCGGCACGTTTGTCATGGGAAGGTTATTGGGTCCCGTGAAGCTGGAGCAGATCAGCCTCCGCACAGATGTTAAGTTCGGGCTGTTTGCGATAGGTCGAGATCAGTTGACGCCCGGTGGTCAAAGAGCCGTAGAAAAACTTTTGCTATCCGCCGAAACCATATTTTTCGATGATCAGAACGAATATCTGCGTAGCTATCGAATTCTTGATGACATTCATGGTTCCCCGGCGTTTCTCCTGGAGGTTCATACTCCGCACAGGGTTACTCATGTAGGTGCCGCTGCAATTCAGGCGGCGCTTGTTCTCATATTTGTCGCAATTTTCATGTTGATGTCTTTCGCATGGATTTTTCTGAGTCGATCGATCCTCGATCCGGTGCTTCGATTGACGAGCCACATGGGCGATATACGAAAAACGGGCGATCTGTCAAAGGTTATCGGTTTACAGAGAGACGATGAAATAGGCAAGCTCGGCGAGGAACTCAACGAATTGACCAACCAGCTTGATGTAACACGAACAGAGCTGGAGAAATCACGTGATTCCGCGATAGAAGGCTCCGCCGCCAAGAGCGAATTCCTTGCAACGATGAGCCACGAAATACGCACGCCCATGAATGGTGTTTTGGGTATGACGGAGTTGCTGTTATCGAGCGGGCTGGACAAACGCCAGCGCCACCTTGCGCTGTCCGCCCATCGCTCTGCCGATGGTTTGTTGTCGGTGATCAACGACATTCTCGACATCTCGAAAATTGAAGCGGATATGCTGGAGATAGACCTGCTGGATTTCGATCTGCTGGAGGTGTGTGAAGATGCCGTAGAGATGGTTGCCGAAAGCGCGCAACGAAAGGGTCTCGAGATTGTGTCGGATTTTGCCCGGGACACTCCAACCCTCGTTGGCGACCCGACCAGAATCCGGCAGGTTCTCGTGAACTTGCTGTCAAATGCAATCAAGTTTACCGACGAGGGTGAAGTGCGTCTGGGTCAGCGTTTCGTGCACAGGGAAGACGATACCCTGGAAGTTCTGTTTGAAGTCGTGGATACGGGCATTGGCATTGCAGCGGATCTGCTGGCAACCATCTTCGATCCATTCACCCAGCTTGATGGTTCCATAAAAAGGAGTTATAGCGGAACCGGGTTGGGGCTGACCATCAGCAGCCGGTTGGTGGCGATCATGAATGGTGAACTGGCCGTTGAGAGCGAAGTCGGTCGAGGCAGCTGTTTCCGGTTCAACATCGCGCTGAGAATTTCGACCCATCAAGCGCCCCCATCTGTCGATAATGAGATCCTGAAGGGTATCAGGGCGCTCGTCGTTGGTGATCGCGACGTCAATCACGAAATATTGCAAGGCCAGCTGGTCAGTTGGGGCGTGCGTGCCGATAGTGCCAGGGACGGCATGGAAGCCATCGCCTTGTTGGAGGAGGCGGCAGTTGAAGGTGACCCTTATCGGATAGGGCTTTTCGACTGGGAGATGTCCGAGATGGACGGTATCGAGCTTGCCGGTCGAGTTAAAACGGACCAGCGGATTCCCGATCTTCCGATCATGATATTGAGCTCGACCTTTGTTGCAATTGATAGTCAGATTTCCCAGAACATCGTCAATTGTTTTCTCACCAAACCAGTCAGGCGTCAACAGCTCCTCAACAGTCTGCGTGGGGTATTAGGCGGGGTAAACTCGCCTGCACCCGATTCAACCGTAAATACGCTCAAAAACCGTCTGGGGGGCAGGGTACTCCTGGCTGAAGACAGCAGAGTCAATCAGGAAGTTGCCGGTGCGGCTCTGGAGGTGGCGGGCTGTGAGGTAACCATCGCCGAAAACGGTGTGGATGCGTTGCGAGCAGCCTCGGAAGGCTTCGATCTTATCCTGATGGATTGCCATATGCCCGAGATGGATGGATTTGAGGCAACACGGCGGATCCGCTCACTTGAAACAGAATCCCGTCTACCCCGGGTACCCATCATCGCGCTGACGGCGGATGTTCGTAAGGGTATCGAAGAGGAGTGCGAAAGTGCCGGCATGGATGGTTACTTGAGCAAACCCTTCAGCCAGAAAGATCTTGCGGCTGTACTCGCTGAATGGTTGCCGGTGGTTAGTATTGAACCAACCGACTCGCCAGCGGAACTGCAACTGGAGAATCTGCGTTACTTCGATGTGACGGCTGTTCAGCAGTTGTTTGACCTGAGCAAGAAGCAGGGCAAGAACATTCTGCGGCTGGTGGTGCAACAGTATCGGGATCAGTTCCCCGGTTTATTGGACGTTGCTCGAGAGGCGCTCGAGAACGAACGGCGCGACCAGTGTGCCGATGCGTCCCACAGTCTCAGATCTCTCGCAGCCAATGTCGGTGCCACGAAGATCGCGGAGCTTTGCGCAGAGGTCGAACGTGAAGCAAGGGCAGGTTCGAGTTCAGGGTTGGGCGGAATGTTTGGAGATATGGAGGTTGCGTTTGCCGAATCCCAGGCGGAGCTGACGATCCTGCTGTCCATTGGCACCGGCACGGAAACCGGGACCGCAGCGGCCGTTGATGAAACACCCCAGAGAATATTGATTGCCGATGACGACCCTTCGGTGGTGCTGGCGGTTGGAGAATCACTCCGGGGTGCCGGATATGAGGTTGCCGA
>JAPUJX010000231.1 GCA_027295975.1 Gammaproteobacteria bacterium | reverse complement strand
ATTCAACGAGCGGGGCGAGGTTACCGAAATGGCTGTCGGCCGACCAGCGAGTCTGCTGCAGACCCTCAAGAACCTGCTGGCGAGAGGTGCTGCGCTCGAGACGGTGCTGCCGGTGTTCACCTCGAATGTCGCGGATATTCTGCGCCTGAACGACCGGGGACGAATCAGCGTCGGTTGTGCCGCCGATGTCGTAGTGCTTGATGAAAACGATGACGTTCACGATGTCATGATCGCCGGCCTGTGGCACGTCAAAGGTGGCAAGCAACGGATTTCTGGCCGGTTCGAAGACACCTGCGGCGAAACCTGACAGTGAGCCCGTCGAACCACTCACATGATGCCGAACGCGGTTACATCGTCCCGATCGGTGGCGCGGAGGAAAAGCTGGACAACCCGGAAATCCTCGATCGTTTTGTCGAGATCTGCGGCGGGCGAACGGCGCGAATTACCATCATACCGACGGCATCCGAACTGCCCGATACAGGTCGCAATTACGAAAAATTGTTCCGCAGACTCGGCGTCAAACATGCGCGTGTCCTGCAGATGTTGAAGCGCGAAGACTGCCACTCGCAGAAGTTTCTCGATTACATCGAGGCTTCCCAGGGCGTTTTCATGACTGGCGGCAATCAACTGCGACTATCGACGACGCTGGGTGGGACCCCGGTCGCCCAGATGATCCGTCGCCGTAATGCGGCCGGAATGCATGTTGCGGGAACCTCGGCCGGCGCCGCATTCATGCCTGAACACATGATTGCGGGCGGAGACGAAGGCAGCACACCCAGCCCGGACAAGGTAACCCTGGCCCCGGGTCTGGGTCTCACCAACAATTTCATCATCGACCAGCATTTCCGGCAGAGAGACAGGTTGGGCCGCCTTCTGACTGCGCTCGCCTATAACCCGTTTGCGGTCGGCATCGGACTGGATGAGGACACGGCCGCTTTCATCAAACCCGGAGACTGTCTGGAGGTCGTCGGCAGTGGCGGAATCACCATTATCGATCCATCGAGCCTGAGTTATTCCTCAATGGACCAGGCAAAACGGGGCGAGCCGGTTAGCCTGATCGACGTAAAACTGCATATACTGATAGCCGGTGGCCGCTTCGAGATTTCTTCCCGGGAAGCCAGCGCCGAGCCGCGAGAACAGATTCAGGAGCCCGGTCCGTGAAAATCGTCAGTACCAATGTATATGTTGGGCCCAACATATACGCTCACTTTCCGGTAATCCGTCATCTGCTCGATCTGGGTAATCTCGAAGACTGGCCGACCGGCCGTCTGGGTGAAAAATTCGTAGACCCGCTGCTCGACTATCTACCGGGTTTGCAGGAACACGGCTGCTCGTATAAAGAACCTGGCGGTTTCGTGCGCCGCCTGAAAGAAGACGAAGGCACCTGGCTCGGACACGTCATGGAACACATCGCGATCGAGCTACAGAATATTGCCGGTTACCCCGTGACTTTCGGGCGTACCCGTTCGGTGGATGGGCAACCGGGCCACTACACCATGGTCTTTCAATATCACGACGATGCGGTCGGTCGCGAGGCAAGCCAGTTGTCCCTGGCGTTGATTCACAGCCTCCTGCCTGCCGAGGTCAAACCCGATGAAGCCCCCAATGATGAGTGGAACTTTACCGAGCAACGGGACAGCTTCATTCGTTATGCGCAGCAGCGTGCATTTGGCCCGAGCACGGCATCGCTCATACGTGCGGCAGAACAGCGCGGCATTCCCTGGATTCGCCTGAACCGGCACAGCCTGGTGCAGTTTGGTCACGGCAAATACCAGCGCCGCATCCAGGCAACGACAACGAGCGACACCAGTAACATTGCGGTGGAACTCGCATCGGACAAGGAAGAAACCAACAGCATTCTCCGCGACCTGGGTTTACCGGTGCCAAAACAGCGATTGGTGCGAAGCTCGAGCGACGCAAAACGCGCGGCGCAGCGCATCGGTTTCCCCGTGGTCCTGAAACCGCTGTCGGGTAACCATGGCCGTGGCGTCTCCGTCGATCTGAAAACCGTTGATGAAGTCGAAGCCGCGTTTACCAAAGCCAGGGAGCATGGCAAGAACGTCATCGTGGAGAGTCATCTCGAGGGCCACGATCATCGGCTGCTGGTCGTCAATGGCGAACTCGTTGCCGCGTCGAAACGGGTGCCCGGTCATGTAATCGGTGATGGTGAACACACCATCGAGCAACTCGTCGCAACCGTCAACGAAGATCCGCGCCGTGGCGTTGGCCATGAAAAAGTGCTGACGCGATTGGAATTGGATCACCAGGCGGAACGTTTGCTGAGCATCCTCGAGTACGACAAAAACACGGTTCCCGGAGATGGCGAAGTCGTTTACCTGAGATCGACGGCGAACCTGTCCACCGGCGGTACGGCGATAGATGTCACGGACACGATCCACCCAGACAACCGCGAAATGGCGATTCGCACGATCAAGGCAATTGGCCTGGATATCGGCGGTGTCGATTTCCTGACGAAGGACATCACCGAGTCGTTCAGGGAAACGGGCGGCGGTATCTGTGAAGTTAATGCGGGTCCCGGCTTCCGCATGCACGTTGCGCCGAGTCAAGGTACGCCGCGAGACGTTGCAGGCCCCGTGCTCGATATGCTTTTCCCACCCGATTCACCCAGCCGCATCCCCATTGCGGCGATTACCGGCACCAATGGCAAAACCACGAC
>JAPUJX010000230.1 GCA_027295975.1 Gammaproteobacteria bacterium | reverse complement strand
GCTTGCATGGGGAGATTAGCTTTGCGACCCGGTTTACAAGGGGATGGCTGACCAATATCTCGGCGAAGACAATTACTACCTGAACACCGGACAACTGATTTGCATAGGGCCGGGTGAAACGCCGCAAATGCTACATCGCGATGAGTTGAACTGGCCAGAAGCCGCAGGACAGGATCACGAAATTACGATCACAGCGATATTTGCATTAACAGACTTTACCGAGGAAAACGGGGCAACCGTCATTGCCCCGGGAAGCCAACGGTGGCCCGGTGCCATGCCAGAGGTTCGACCGGATCAAACGTGTCGAGCCGTGATGAAAGCAGGTGCTGCGCTGCTCTATAGCGGTAAAGTCATCCATGGCGGAGGCGCAAACGTGTCCCAGGATCAGTGGAGGGTCGGGCTTCACGCCGGTTTCGTTTCGGGTTGGCTGCGATCTGAGGAAAACCATCAACTCACAACGTCACTCGATGTAGCTCGGCGACTACCTGAACATGCTCAGAGAATGCTGGGGTTTAGATCTTACGTTCCACCCAAGAGTGCAAGGCTTGGCATGGTGAACTATGAGGACGCCGGTGTACTTTTGGAGTGACCACAAACATCGGTAAGCCCATCAACAACCGAGCAGGCGCTCTTAGCTGTTTGCCAAGCAATGGGAACCAAGCCGCCGCGCTACATCAAGCCAAATAAGACTGCGGATTTTTCCAACGCAACAAAGAAGGAATAAAACGATGAGACCCACCTACCCATTTGAAGAAATCAGCGGCTGGCTCACCGCTCCCGAAGACCGCCAGGCTGCCCTCGATACTCAAGTGAAAGCAGACGTTGTCATCATCGGCGGCGGGTATACCGGCCTATCTACAGCGTTGGTACTTCGCGAGCGGGGTATGGATGTCGCGATATTAGAACAGGGATTTGCCGGTTCTGGCGCGAGTGGTAGAAACGCGGGACATCTCGCACCCACGATCGGCAAAGATATCCCTTCACTCTTGCGTTTCTTCGGTGCAGAGAAGGCCAAGAAGCTGATGGCCTACGCCGATACGGCCGTCAATTACACGGAGAAGGTAATAAATAGGCACGGCATCGAGTGCGAATATGAGCCCAACGGCAACATCGTGGTCGGTGTGCATCCCAAGCACGAGGACGGATTACGTAAAGCCGCCGATACTGCCCAATCCCTGGGCGGAAATGTGCGCTTCATGGATGGCAACGAGATGCGCCAACGGCAATTACCACGCGCCTTCACATGCGGTATTCTGGAAGAGCGCGGCGGAATCCTAAACCCGGGAAAATATGTTTTGGGTCTGAGGCGCGCTGCCCTCAATGCCGGTGTCCGCATCTATGAGGATTCCAAGCTAACCTCTCTGGAGAATGGCAGCACGGTAACCGCGATCACGTCCAAGGGGTCCATTTCTGCAGGCAAGGCGGTACTTGCCACTAACGCCTACACAAAATCTACCGGCTGGCACAAACGCACAGTCACGCCTATTCGCGCTACTCTGTTTGAGACCAAACCCTTAAGCGATGCCCAACTGGCGACGCTCGGTTGGAAATTTCGGGAAGGCGTCTATACCGCACATCAGACGCTGGAATCTTTCCGCCTGACAGCGCGCAACACTATTGTCGGTGGCACCAAGAAGGTCAGTTATGCTTATGGCAGCGCGTTGGCCAATGGTTATAACGAGCAGGTTTTTCAGACGATCGAAGGTGCCTTTAGGGCACGTTTTCCTGAACTAACGGATGTCGAAATCGCCCAATGGTGGGGCGGCTGGTTTGGCCTGACACTCGATTTCCTACCTATGATTGGAGTCTCAGGAGACCACCACAATGTCTACCATGGCTTTGGCTATGCGGGGCACGGCGTGCCGCAAGCAACGATGATGGGCAGCATGTTGGCGGACAAAATCGAGGGTATTGAAAACCCCTGGGAGCAAGTACTTGACCGCAGGCATTTGAATTGGCCGCCGGAACCACTGCGCTGGCTAGGCGTGAAGGCGCTCACGCTCACTTTCAATGCCATGGATAAACGGACGGATCGGCAAATTCGTGAGTTGGGGGTTCGAGGCTGTCATTGATTCGCCTGGCGTAGTTTGGCGATGAATTGAGCTTGGGGTCCATGGCGGCTATTGGCCGAAAGCGGACGTTCAAAATCATGGCCTAAACGTCCGCTTACGACCCAAAGCGGTCGTTGGTCTAACCGCAGGATGGCTACGAACGCCCGCTACCCGATGACTGCAATACCTGAGTTAGCAGACTCGTGCAGTGCACAACTCTATTTCCGCTATGTGCCGAAAGGCAATATTTAATCGGTCGTCTGTTATCGACTGAAACCGTCGCTACTGTGAAGCGTACTTCTGATTGCGAGCGCGCCCTTTCGCCTCTTGGCGTTCGAGCTGATCCATCACGTCTTCCCATCGCGGATCCTTGCGTAAATACTCATCGAGAGTAGCTTCTGCCTGAGTTTCGTCACCCAACGGTCTGGTGACAGGGTCTCAGCTACCATGAGCTCCTCTCCTCGAAGCAGGGTGAAAAATCAACACGATCAACAGTTCCTGTACTGAAAGTCCGAAAGTACCGGTTGCGCCAGTTCTTCTTCGAATCTGGCAAACGTCCAGGGCCAGGAGCCGATATTTCCGAATTTGTCGAAATACCAGCTCTGACAACCTGACGCCCACACTGTTTTTGGAATCGCCTTCTTCAGAGTCCGATTGAATTCGTCTGTGACATCGGGCTTGGGGTCAACTTCAGCCAGCGTGTGGTTTCGAAGCAGCGAGATCAGTTGTTCGATGTAGCTGTACTGGGTTTCCGCCGTCAACAGATAGGAGAAGTTGCCGATCGGACTGTTGGGACCCCCAAGGAAAAACAGATTGGGGAACCCGGGAACGCATATCGTCTTGTACGCGTAGTTCCCTTCCGACCATGTGGAGTTGAGCGTCTGCCCGTCCCTGCCGATCACCTCGGAATCTGCAAGAAATCGATGCGGATCAAAACCCGTCGCCAGAACCAGCACGTCGAGCTCATGCAGTCGTCCATCCGCCGTACGAATGCCATCCGGCTCGATTCGAGAGATAGACTCGGTGACAAGTTCCGCATTCGGTTTCGAAATCGCGGGATAGAACAGGTCGGAGACAATCAACCGTTTGCAGCCGGCGGAATAGTCAGGGGTCAGTTTCCTGCGCAACTCGTCATCGTGGATGTTCTCGTCAAGATTCTGTTGACACCCCGCCTGCATGGTCATCAGCGCTTCTTCGTTCTCGCCCACGACGGCTGCGGCAAAACCGTGATTGAGCGTTCTGGCCAGCGAGTTGTAGGCACGCTCCATTTCGCCAGGCTCATCCCGGTATCGCGCTTTGTCTTCATCAGAATAAAAAGCGTTCGGTGCGCCGAGGACCCACTGAGGGGTCCGCTGAAACAGCGACAATTTTTCCACGTCATCGACAACCGCACCGACAATCTGCACGGCTGTGGATCCGGTACCTATGATGCCAATGCGTTTTCCAATAAGAGACATCGAGTGGTCCCACCTCGCACTGTGGAAACAATCACCGGCAAAACTATCTAATCCCTCGAAGTCCGGATAGACGGGGTGGTGCAGTATGCCAACGGCGCTGATGACGACATCAAATTCACCCTGGAATCCCTTGTTGGTATGTAGGTGCCAGCGGGACTCGATGTACTCGAGCCTCGTTACCTCGCTGTCATAGCTGATCAGGGGTTCGACATCGTATTCTTCAGCCACTCCCCGAACGTACTTGTAGATTTCAGAACCCGGAGAGAAGGTCCGGCTCCAATCCGGGTTCGGCGCGAAAGAATAACGATAGAGATGCGAAGGTACGTCGCAGATCAACCCAGGATAGGTGTTGTCACGCCAGGTACCGCCCAGATCGTTCTCCTTCTCGAAGATCGAGATGCTATCAATGCCTGCCTCACGGAGTTTGATCGCCGCCGCTATCCCACCGGCGCCAGCGCCGATGATCGCCACACTTACACTTCTTACTTCAGTCATCTTCGCCCTTTTCTGCGCAATGAGAACTTTATTTTTTACCATGCTTAGTCCAATATAGTACACATGCGTACTAACTCTAGCAACATCATTTTCAAGGTACTCTCGTGAAGCCGAAATAATCACACCAGGACGTGCTCTATCGGCGCACGTGACAAGAGTTCTACGAAAAGAGTTTCACCCACAATAAGAGAGCGGCAATCGTAAATGTCAGAATGATGCCGGGAGGTGATCCAGAGGACGTGCTGAACGCGCTCATTACAGCGATCGGTAACCCGGAGGTCAAAGTCGTTCATCAAGGAGGGGGCGTCTATATCTTCTATCCGTAGTCCGATACCCTACTCGCCGCTGAATTGCGCCTGGCGTTTTTCAAAAAACGCCGTTATGCCCTCGACAAAATCCTTGCTGGCCATGCACTCGTCCTGCAGCGGTCCCTCGGCACTGAAGGTTTCTTCCAGGCTCTGGGTAAACGTATTGCGCATCGCCTGCTTTGTCAGCGATAGTGCAATCGGCGCGCGAGCGGCGAGCTCTGCAGCCCATTCGAGCGTTTCTTCCAATGCTGAATCGGCAGGTGCGATTTTGTTTGCAAGTCCATGTTGCAGGCAGAACTGAGCATCCAGACTCTGCGCTTCGATCGCCATCTGATAAGCGCGGCGATATCCCAGCGCCTG
>JAPUJX010000023.1 GCA_027295975.1 Gammaproteobacteria bacterium | reverse complement strand
AGTCAGCCGGATATCTAGTCTTCTCGAGCGCGATTTTGGTTTACAGATGAGTCAAGCGTGATTGTCGATGGCAACCTCATTGAGAGTGGGGATGCACAACGCTGACTGACTTCCGCTTTCGAGGTCCGTCAGGTAGCGTTCTGTCGTTAATGCCGAATCATCGGTTAGGGTTATAAGAATGTGCTTAGCGCAAAACCCTCGAATCTGGCAGACGGTAGCAGTGAGGTCGGCGGTACTCAAAGTTGTGCCCTCAAGCGAAGCCGAATGGAGCGAATTGACCCGCTCGGGGCAAGTTCGCGTAATGGAGGGTACCCTGGAAGGGCTGAGCGCGGCGCGACTATGAGTACCGCCGACCTCAATGCGGTGTTCACGGCTTGGTTCAGGACTTAACCTGGTTAGTTCCTCTCGGGACTGAACTGCTCCCCGTCGCGTTGTCGGAGAATCGACCCAGAACCCGGATGAACGCCGACCCGGCGTTGGAAAGCGTGCGATGCGGGTGGGTAACGATCCCCAGGGTGCGATGCATGGGTGGTGCGTCCGTTGCAAGAGCCACCGTGGGGGGATGGACCATGGAACGCGGCAACACGCTCCATCCGATGCCCGTGCCCACGAGCATGCTGATGGTCTCCAGGTAATTGGTCGACATGACCGGCTGCAGGGAAACGTTCATCGCCGCAAAAACCTCATCCACTATTCTACCGGTGTAGGTTGCAAGTCCCGGCAGGATGACCGGTTCCCGGGCGAGTGTCTCGAGGGAAGTCTGTTCGTTTCCGGCCAGCGGGTGCTCCTCGGAAACCACAAAACACAGTGGATCGTTCCAGAGAGGATGGTATTCGAGTTCGCTTCCCCCCTTGGGGTCGAGGGTGACGACCGCCAGTTCGCAATCTGCGCGGCGCACCAGTTCGTGGGCCGCTTCGGAATCTTCGAAGCGTATGTCCAGCTTCACGGTCCCATGTCCGCGGATAAAACTTTTCAACACGGGAGCGAGTCGATGCAGACCCACGTGATGGGAAGTGGCCAGCCGCAACACGCCTTCGATGCGGTTGTTCAGGTTCTGCAACAGACGTTCCGTATCCGCCAGGCTCTGCAACATCTTTTCCGCGCGCGGTTGCAACAGCCGACCGGCATCCGTGAGGTAAACGCGCTTGCCCAGGCGGTCGAAAAGGGTCGTGCCGAGGTGCGCCTCGAGGGTTTGAATTCGTTTGCTGACTGCGGGTTGGGTTAATTGCAGCTTGACTGCCGCTTTCGAGAACGACAAACACGCCGCGACTGTTACGAAGGTATCCAGCTCGTTCCATTTCACCTGTGTGATTCCGATGCTCTATTTTATTCCGCGGATTATTACCAAATATTATTCATATTATAAATATAATGAATTTGTTTTATTAGAGGGAGAATCTTACCATTCCCGGTACCCGAACCCGAGGAGTGTGCCGCCGTGTCCGCGCAGACCCTGTACGACAAGATCTGGTCCGCCCATGCCGTAGGGAAACGTGCCGATGGACAGACCATGTTGTATATCGATCTGCAACTCCTGCACGAGGTGACCTCTCCCCAGGCTTTTGCGGGGCTCGAACTCGCCGGGCGCAATTTATGGCGGGTGGGCGCCAACCTGGCAACGCCGGATCACAACGTACCTACGGACAATCGCGAACTCGGCCTCGATGGCATCGTTGATGCCGTTGCAAAACAACAGGTCGTCACGCTCGACGAAAACTGCAGACGGTACGGAATCACCCAATTCGACATCCTCGACCGGCGTCAGGGAATCGTCCACGTCGTCGGGCCTGAACAGGGAGCCACCCAACCGGGTATGACTATCGTGTGCGGCGACTCCCACACCTCCACTCATGGCGCCTTTGCCGCGCTTGCCCAGGGCATAGGCACATCCGACGTCGAACACGTAATGGCGACCCAATGCCTCGTGCAGAGCAAGGCTAAGAACATGCGTGTGCAGGTTGACGGTGCGTTGAGAGACGGGGTGACCGCGAAAGATCTGATTCTCTCGATTATCGGAGCTATCGGCACCGCCGGTGCGACAGGACATACGATCGAATACCTGGGTTCCGGGATTACGGATTTATCCATGGAAGGTCGCATGACGTTGTGCAACATGTCCATCGAAGGAGGCGCTCGGGCCGGGTTGGTGGCGGTGGATGACAAGACCCTCGAGTACCTCCATGGCAGGCCGTTGGCGCCCCGTGGAGAACCCTGGGACCTCGCCCACGAATACTGGGTTACCCTGCGTTCGGAAGCGCAAGCCCTGTTCGACAGCAATTTTCGGATCGATGCGACGTCGCTGATCCCCCAGGTCACCTGGGGAACTTCTCCGGAGCTGGTTATCGGCATCGATTCGGCCACCCCCAATCCAGATCGCGCTGGTGACGAGGCCGAGGCACAGAGCCTGCAACTGGCGTTGGATTACATGGGGCTTGTTGCAGATCAGCCGATGGTGGAAATAACATTGGATCGAATATTCATCGGTTCCTGTACCAACGCCCGCATCGAGGATCTGCGCGGGGCGGCGAGTGTGGTCAAAGGCAGGAAGGTTGCCAGGGGTATCAAGCAGGCCCTCGTCGTGCCTGGATCCGGACTGGTCAAGGCCCAGGCAGAAGCGGAAGGGTTGGCCGATGTTTTCCTCGAGGCGGGTTTCGAGTGGCGTGCGGCCGGTTGCTCCATGTGCCTCGCCATGAACCCGGACCGTTTGCAGCCGGGAGAGCGCTGCGCGTCAACCTCCAACCGCAACTTCGAAGGCCGCCAGGGTCATCGGGGCCGAACACATCTGGTGAGTCCGATGATGGCGGCTGCTGCTGCGGTACAGGGTTATTTCGTGGATGTGAGGGGCATGTTGTGAAATCGTTCAAACGGGTCACCGGAATTGTCGCACCCCTCGATCGGCTTAATGTGGATACGGACCAGATCATCCCGAAGCAGTTTCTAAAGTCCATCGAACGTACCGGTTTCGGGGACAATTTGTTCGACGCGTGGCGGTTTGGGGACGAAGGCGCCATTGGTAAGACGCCCAACGAGCGGCGCATCAATCCCGATTTTGTGCTCAACCAGCCGCGTTATCAGGATGCCGGGATTCTCCTCACTCGAGGTAATTTTGGTTGTGGCTCCAGTCGAGAACACGCGGTGTGGTCGTTGCTCGAGTTCGGTTTCCGTTGTGTGATAGCGCCGAGTTTTGCCGATATTTTTCTAAGTAACTGCTTTAAAAACGGTCTATTACCCATTGTTCTAAAAGAAAAAACTATCGACAGATTATTTGAAATGATTGACGCAACACCCGGTTTTGAGATCTCCGTGGATCTTCCGGCTCAGGAGGTTCGACTACCGGACGGCGAACGTTTCGAATTTGCGATTGATCCGTTCAAGAAACGCACCCTGCTGGAAGGTCTGGATGACATCGGCCTGACGATGGACCATCGCGAGGAAATTGCGGCGTTCGAGGCGAAACATCGCAAGCGCATGCCCTGGGTATTCACGAGTTAGATGAGATAACAGATTTAAATGACTGAAAGCATTGAAATTTTAATCATTCCCGGTGACGGGATCGGTTCCGAAATCGTCGCGGTCGCCGAACAGGTTGTGAAACGGGTGGCTGCTCGGGAAGGCATCGAGTTGTCCCTCGAACACGCTTTGCTCGGCGGGATTGCCATCGACACCTGCGGCACCCCGTTACCGGTGGAAACCCTCGAGAAGGCGCGGAACGCGCGCGCCCTGTTGCTCGGCGCCGTCGGCGGCCCCAAGTGGGACGATCTCCCGACTCTCGAGCGTCCCGAGCGTGGTTTACTGGGTTTACGCTCCGAACTCGAGCTTTTCGCCAACCTGCGGCCGGCCATATTGTTCGAGCCGCTCGCGGCGGCTTCTTCGCTCAAAGCGGAACTGGTTGCAGATCTCGATATTCTGATCGTTCGTGAGTTGACCGGCGGAATCTACTTCGGCGAGCCACGGGGCATAACGGTGGTTGACAACGAACGGGTCGGGGTCAACAGCTACGTCTACAAAGAGCATGAAATCGATCGAATCGCCCGCGTTGCCTTCGATCTGGCGCGAAAACGTGGACGTCGGCTGTGTTCCGTGGACAAAGCCAACGTTCTCGAAGTCACTCAGTTGTGGCGCGAGGTAGTCACCGAGGTCGGGCGAGACTATGGCGATGTGCAACTCAGCCACATGTATGTCGACAACGCGGGGATGCAGTTGGTGCGCGCCCCGAAACAATTCGACGTGCTCGTCACCGGTAACATGTTCGGGGACATACTTTCGGATGTCGCCGCGATGTTGACCGGCTCCCTGGGGATGTTGCCGTCCGCATCCCTGGACCGTGAGGGCCGCGGGCTTTTTGAGCCCGTGCACGGCACCGCGCCAGACATCGCGGGACAGGATCTGGCGAATCCGCTGGCGACCATTCTGTCGGTGGCCATGATGTTTCGCTACAGCCTCGATGCACCGGGTGCGGCCGACACCATCGAAAAGGCGGTCCACGCGGTGTTGGATGCCGGATACCGTACGGCGGACATATATGTCTCGACAGTGCCGGAAACCCGCCGGGTGGGTACACGGGAAATGGGCGATCTCGTCCTGGACAGGTTGGAGGCAGGCCCATGAGCGATACGGTCGACGTCGCCATTGCCGGTGCCACCGGCGCGGTGGGCGAAGCGCTCAGAGAAATCCTCGAGGAACGGAAATTTCCGGTGGGTGAGTTGTTTCTGCTCGCCAGTGAACGGTCGGAGGGTAAACGCCTGCAGTTCCGCGGCCAAGCTGTCAAGATACAACTTCTGGATACCTTCGACTTTTCTCGAGCGCAGATCGGCTTTTTTTCCGCCGGCGCCTCGGTATCAGCCGAATTTGCTCCAAAAGCCGCCGCAGCCGGCTGTGTCGTGATCGACAATACCTCGCAGTTTCGTTACGACACCGACGTGCCGCTGATCGTCCCGGAGGTCAACGCCCACCGGCTCACGGATTATCGCCAGCGCAACCTCATCGCAAACCCGAATTGTTCCACGATCCAGATGGTGGTGGCCCTCAAACCCATCCACGACGTTGCCGGCATCCGCCGTATCAATGTAGCCACCTATCAGGCCGTCTCCGGCGCGGGGGCCTCAGGAGTGCGCGAACTGGCTGCCCAGACGGCGAACCTGCTCAACACCCAACCCCTGGAAACCGGGGTGATGCCTACCCAGATCGCGTTTAACGTCATACCTCAGATCGACGGGTTTCAGGACAACGGTTACACGAAAGAAGAAATGAAAATGGTCTGGGAAACACAGAAAATCTTCGAGGATGACAAAATACTCGTCAACCCGACCTGCGTCCGCGTTCCGGTGTTTTATGGTCATTCCGAGGCGGTGCATATCGAAACCGAACGTAACATCGACGTCGACGAGGTACGGGAACTGCTCGCGGGTGCCGCCGGTGTCGAACTCCTCGATGAACGGGTCAACGCGGGTTATCCGACAGCCGTAGTTAATGCCGCGGGTAAAGATGCCGTTTTCGTGGGGCGCATTCGAAAAGACCTCTCCCACCCCAACGGTCTCGATTTCTGGATTGTCTCCGACAACGTGCGCAAAGGCGCCGCGCTCAACAGCATACAGATTGCCGAGCTTCTGCTGCAAAACCTGGCTCAGGCATAATTCGGGGTAAATACTCGCCCGGGTTCCTGGAGACCACGGGTCGGTCATGGTTACTTTGGGGGTAGGTCAGCGGCGCATCCGGGCGAAAGCCAATGATTTTGTTCGTCTGTGACGCAGGGCACGCAATAAGCGGGACGTTTGACAAACTTTAGGCGGGTGAAATAAAAAGAGAACTGCCATAATTGCACTACCCGCTGCAGTTATTGACAGCGACTTCTAGGATATCGTTTCGATCAGGCACACGGACTTGGTCAACGTGCACAGGATGGCAGTGATGTTCACTGGTCGGATTAAGTTCCCGACAATCTATACAAGAAAGGGGCCAGCCTATGGTTAGGATCTTGCTCTTAGGTTTCTGCATGTCTTGGACAAAGAGGCGGGGCGGATGGCGATACCTGGTCGCCTTCTGTCTGGGGGTCGGGATCGCAAATCAGGCGCTGGCACTCGGTCTCGGTGAGATCGAGCTCGATTCCGCACTCAATGAAAGACTCGACGCCAAGATTGAGTTGCTGGGCGCATCGGGTTTGCAGCCAACGGAAATTATTGTGTCGCTGGCATCGAACGAAGACTTCGAACTCGTGGGCGTCGAACGGTTCTTCTTTCTGACCGATCTGCGATTTCGCGTGATCTACGGTCCTGGCGGCGTCGCCGCCGTATCGGTGACGAGCTCGCGCCCGATCTCGGAACCTTATCTGAACTTCATCGTCCAGGTGTTATGGCCAAGCGGACGGTTGCTCAAGGAGTTCACGCTGCTCCTCGACCCGCCGACATTCACCCAGGCGGCGGCACCCAGGGTATCCACGCCGACCGTGGCCGCACCCGTTGAGCAGACCGCGGGACGCATCGAGCGCGCGCAGCCGACGCCCCCGGCAAGTCGTTCCGCAAACCCTCCGGCGAGCCCTTCGGCGGGCCAGGCGCCTATTGCAGACACGGCGTCTCCTTCGGACACAGCGTCTCCTTCGGACACAGCGTCTCCTTTGGACACGGCGTCTCCTTCGCCAATTGATGCCGACGTGGGCAGCGACGAATATCGCGTGGCGGATGGGCGGGACACGCTGTGGACCATCGCCTCCCGTACCCGAGCCTCGCGCCAGATCAGCGTGCAGCAGCACATGCTCGCGATCCTGCGGTTGAATCCCGAGGCTTTCATACGCAACAACATCAACTTGTTGAAAGCCGGTTACGTACTGCGTCTCCCCTCTCAAACGGAATCTCTGGCGTTGACAGCGGGCGAAGCCATCCAGGAAGTGGCGGTACACAACGAGGCATGGCGGGCTCTGGG
>JAPUJX010000229.1 GCA_027295975.1 Gammaproteobacteria bacterium | reverse complement strand
CTCATTGCCGGGATCTCCGCATATGTCAAATATCTGAAGCCAAAGGTCAGAGTGGTTGGAGTAGAAGCGGAGGGTTCTGCCTGCCTTGCAGCGGCCATGGTGGCAAATCGCCGGGTAAAACTGCCCTACGATAGTCTGGATCTGTTTGCCGATGGGGTGTCGGTTGCGCAGGTAGGCAAGGAGCCGTTCAAGATTGCCAGACGCTACGTAGACCAGGTCATTACCGTGAGTACGGACCAGATCTGCGCGGCCATCAAGGATCTGTATGACGATACCCGTTGTGTTGCCGAACCTTCGGGAGCGTTGGCCGTTGCCGGGATGAAAACCTATGTGGAGCGATCGGGCATCACCGCACAGAGTCTGGTAGCAGTGGTCAGCGGTTCTAACGTCAATTTCGATCGGCTGCGGCACATTTCCGAACGAGCCGAAGTCGGGGAGCAGCGGGAGGTCGTTCTCGGCGTGACAATTCCGGAAGAGAGAGGAAGCTTCAGGAGTTTTTGCCGGGCGCTCGGTAAACACCCGGTTACCGAGTTCAACTATCGCTTCGCTGGTGAGGACGAAGCTCATGTATATGTAGGTTTGCAGGTAGCGGCCGCGGACGATCGCGCGCGGGTGCTCGTCGATCTCGAAAACGCGGGTTACGCTGTACAGGATTTTACTGACAACGAGGTGGCGGAGTTGCACGTACGGCACATGGTAGGCGGCCGAGCTTTCGGCGGCAAAGGAGAACTCCTGTACCGTTTCGAATTTCCCGAGCGCCCTGGTGCCCTGTTGAAGTTCCTGTCCGGGGTTGGAACGATGTGGAACATCACGATGTTTCACTACCGTAATCACGGGGCAGCATGGGGTCGTGTGCTCGTTGGGTTTGAGGCTGAGACAAACGAGAAGAAGAGACTGGGGGAGTATCTCGGGCGGGTCGGTTATCGCTATTGGGAAGAAACGGACAATCCAGCCTACCGGTTGTTCCTGCGGTAGCCTGTTATCGGCAGCATGTTGCACCAGCATTTGTTGGACACCCGTGGGACTTCATCCGCGGGATAGATGCGAGTCCAGAACGGCAGGCTAGGAATTTGTAGGAGGGCAGTCTCTGGACATCAGCCTGGCTTCTTCGACCGGTAAGACATAACGCTCGTATTCCTCGTCGAAAACGAGCTTGGTTGAATCGGTAATGTGATCGATATAGAGCTTACCGTCGAGGTGGTCGAATTCATGTTGAAATATTGTCGCGAGGAACCCCTCGAGTTCGTGGTTCTGCTCCTCTCCTCTGAGGTTTTTTGATGTCACTTTGACATGTTGAGGTCTTTCAACGAAACCTCGAAGAACCGGAACGGACAAACACCCTTCCCAGTAACCGGCGGTGGTCGTTTGCACTACCTCGATGCTGGGATTGACAAATACCGTCAGCGGCAACGAGTCGACGTCTCCGTAACGGGTCTGACCGCCTGCTATCTCGATTATCGCGAGGCGCACGGGTTCGTTTATTTGCGGTGCAGCGAGCCCGATGCCGCCGTAGTCATGAAGCGTGTCGATCATATCCGCAACAAGACGGTGGACTTCGTCACAGCCGATTTCCCGGGCTTCCAGTTCCCGTGACACCTGGCGCAACGTCGGGTGACCCATGCGAATGATTTTGCGAACCGCCATGGGGACAAAATAGCGGCTAGCGGAAGGGTTGCCAACCGGCTTCGGTAATTACCGCATCCAAGCGAATGTCCCAGGCATCAAATGGCAGAGGCGTTGGGGATCGTTGCGTTTCATGTGCTATGCCGACGATTAACGGTCTGAGCATCGGGCAGATAGATCCGAGGTAGCGGTCGTAATAACCCCCACCCATCCCCAAACGCACGCCGGAATCATCGAACGCGACAAGGGGTGCAAGAATGAGGTCTCGGCTGATGCCGGTCACATGACGGGCAAGTAGGTGGGGCTCGGGGATGTTGAAACGATTGTCGAGCAATGGCTGATCGGGATCGTAGGCGTAGAACTCCATGGACCCATGCCGCCGGATCACGGGTACGGCGATTTGCTTGCCGAGGGAAACTAGGCGTTCGAGCAGTAAGGTGAGATCCACTTCGCCATCTTGTCCGTCCCGCCGGCTGAGATATGCGCCAATCCTCTTGTTGCGCAGGCCGAGGCCGGATCTGAAATAATGCCGGACGATTGAGTCGGCGTTAGCCGCGCGCGTGTCAGGGGGAAGTGCACGGCGTAGTTTTCGGAACCTACGCCTGAGTTCACTGCGGTTGGTCATGGAGGGTGATCGACCCTCTTGTTTTGCTAACGAGTTTTGACCGAAAGTCTCCCGAAATGCCGCTGCATGGTTTGCCCTGAACCGTTATGGCTCAAGGCGGAGACCCGGGCGACGCCTAAGGCTTCCCGAGCGCCGGCACCCGAAGGTGCGTTGGCGCGTTGGGCTCGCACACCGTCGTCGGCGACGAAGTCCCCTATTTCTTCTCTAACGGCTCAAGGACGACACCAGCTGGCGCACATTCCAGGAGACACAGGGAGTATATCGAAAAAAAAACCAAGCGCTCGTCTTGACAACGAGCATTTGTGACGCGGTTACAAATTTGGCTGTTTTTGCCGTTCCAACGCTTGACTTACCCGTTCGGTCAACTCCACCAGGTTGTTGTCGAGTAAACCCCGGGTAGACTCCAGCGACTCCCGGTTGTTGAGGAACTCGTTGGTTATATTCAAAGCGGCCATCACCGCAATACGATCCGAGCCGAGGACCCTGCCGGATTCGCGAATTTGCGCCATCTGTTGGTCCAGGTAACGTGCGGAAGCGGTCAGTGCGTCCACCTCGGCAACGGGACAATGGACTTGATAATCTTTGTCGAGAATCTTCACACTGATTGTGGTCACGTCATCGGCCATCTGGGTTGGCGCTCCAGGTTGTTGGAACTAGTCCTGCTCCAATGTTTTCAAGCGAACGATCATGGATTCCACACGACTTTTAGCGAGTTCGTTCTTCTCAATGAGTTTTGCCCTCTGGGTTGTCCAATTCTGTTGTTGCGTCCTGAGCGCGCGGTTTTCATTGGAAAGAACTCCGCACAACTCAATCAGCTCTTCTACTTTCTGTTCAAGAGCCGTCCATTCCAGAGTTGCCATCGTTAGTGTCCGACTGTCGGTGTCCGAGATCGTAGTTTGGCCTGAAAGCTGTGGCATGTGAAGTGTCTGGGTTCTGGTAGGATACTGGTCGATTTCCACACGGTTTTTGCCTTCCATGTCGGATCTGTACGCACTCGCGACAAACGCAACGCGCGAGCTGGCACCTGCCGAACTGCATGGTGCCATCTGTGGGTTGGCGGTTTGTTACTCTCGGGAATTTTCTCTTGAAAACCTCCTGGCGTTGGTGGGCGTGGATGCGGTGACAGATGAATTTTCCGTCGAGTCGTTTGTTGCCGCGAGCATTGATCTGTTGGTTGCCGAAGACATGAGTTTTGTGCCTTTGCTGCCTGACGATAATCTGGAGATTGGCGTCAGGCTCGAGGGTCTTGCCGACTGGTGCGCCGCTTTCCTTACCGGTTTGGCTGCCGGTCTCGGACACAGGAAGGTGAACTCCCTCGAAGAACTTCCGAGCGAGGCTCGGGAAATTGTCGCGGATATCAGGGCCATCACCGACGTCGACCTTGCGGCTCCTGGAGAACTCTCTGACCCGGAAGAGGACCTCATGCAATTGCAGGAGTTCGTCAAGGTGGGTGTGTTGCTGATCATGAGCCTGTTGAACGAGGACGCCGAAGATGTTGGCGAGGACGCCGAAGATGTTGGCGAGGACGCCGAAGATGTTGGCGAGGACGCCGAAGATGGCACTGGCTGAATACAATCGCCGCAGGCAGAAACTCATGGGTAGGATGGAGTACGGCACCATTGCGGTGTTGCCCGCCGCACCGTCGCGGTTACGCAACCGTGATACCGAATATCTTTATCGTCAGGACAGCGATTTTTTTTATCTCACAGGATTTTCGGAACCGGACGCGGTGCTCGTGCTTGTCCCCGGAAGGGAACACGGCGAAGTTATTCTGTTTTGTCGGGAGCACGATGAGCGGGTTGAGCGTTATGAAGGCGAGCGCGTAGGTCCCGAGCGCGCCGTCCAGATGTTGAATGTCGACGATGCCTTTCCCATCAACGACATCGACGAAATTCTCCCGGGCATGTTGGAAGGCAGCGAACGGATATACATTACCCTGGGGGACTACCCTGAATTCGACAACAAGCT
>JAPUJX010000228.1 GCA_027295975.1 Gammaproteobacteria bacterium | reverse complement strand
TTAACAGTTGGGCCTCTCGAAAGTTTGCTCGTTTTTCGTAAGCCTTTGAAACAACGGGCTTTATTTTTTGTGGCATGAATTATGCCTCCACAACGTTAATAACGGTAGTAACGGTGGTAGTGGCAATGACGCTACAGAGATCCGCCTGGTATCAGCGGGTCGCATAAGGGAGAGATTCTATGAAACGGACCAAAGCGGCTGTTCAAGCAATCGGTTGCGTCACGCTTGTGGCGTTGCTCGGTTTTAATACGGTTCACGCCGCGCCTATCTATCTGAGCGGCCTGGCCCCCACCGACGGAAGTCTCGTTTTCGGTGATCACCTGGTCGGGGCGGTTTTACATACGTCGGTTGCCGGAACAGGCGGATCGAGCATAAGTAACAACGGTGACGCGCTCAACGCGCTTCGCACCTATACCTTCGATACGAGTGCGCAAGCAGACCTGACCGACGGCATCGCCAATCGTGGTGATGCCAATTTCGCCATGCTGATCTGGGACATGGGCGCGGCATTCGACAGTATGAGGCTTTATACCCACCAGGATCACTATTCCGGCGGGGCGGTGACCACCAATTTCGTTGCCCAGGATCTGATGGAATACAGCGTATGGGGAAGTAACGACGGTGATAACTTCGTACTCCTTTCGGATGTGCTGAATTTTGCCATCAATGGCGGCGGAGCCGGTTTGCCTACCTACACTTTTGCTGGTACGGACCCAACCGTTATCTATCGCGGTGGCAGCCAGGAAAACGGCGTCGTCAATGCCTACACCCGTGAATATGTTTTTGATACCGCGTATCAGTTTTACGGCATTCGGACCAGTCAGGTTTCTCTCACCATTCCGGGTGGGGGCGTAGATGCCGATCCGGAAATCGATGCGATAGCAGGCTTTTTCACAGCAGACCGCTGCGCGACGGATCCGAACGATCCCAGTTGTGTAACCCCTGTACCCGAACCCGGTGCCCTCGTTCTCCTCGGTGTTGGCTTGTTGGGACTCGCATTCGCAAAAGGTAAAAAAGCCGCATAGGGTCTGTATACGCAGACAGGTAACAGCTACCTGAGTATCGTGCGATATTCCCGCTGCCAGCGTGGGGTGCCTACCGCGGCCGGGTCTTCCGTGACCTCGACAACTTCGAGCACGATGTCATCGTGGGGCGCTTTGCGCACATCCAGGATGACGAAACCCGAGTTTGGGGTGGCCATCCGGGTGTCATCCCCCTTTCCCACAATCGTGTGGTGATCGTATGATCCGACGCCACTCACGATCTGCAGCAGGTTGCCGTCTTCGATCAGCTGTATCGAATGTTCATGACCGGCAGTTATTAATACTCTCGTTGATCCTGGTGCTGAAATACCCGCTGTGACCTCGTCGACGTAGTCCCGGTAATGTTTGTTTGCCAGATCCTGTTTTGAGATTCCGAGGCGGCGGGGAAGGATATATAGAAGAGTTGGGACCACGGGAAGCGGGAGTAACAATGACCAAAGTGAATCGTGCCATTCAGGAATGATCGTCAGGGGGAAAAGGTGCTGCTTCCAGGAGAAGAACCCACCGTGAGGACCGTGTGTTCGCAGTGGATGATGAGAGGCGAGGATCACGAAGTCTGCAGGTGTGCCCGTTACCATATTACGTAACGCTTCCCGAACGGTCCGGGTCCGGTCCTCTCCCGCGCTGGCATCGTCGTTTAAGCAGGGTGCGCCCGAACCGCGAATTATCCACTCGGAGTCGAGCAGTATCAGGCGGGCGGATACTCGAGACGGATCGCTTGCGTAACTCAGGTCTTCGAAAACGGGGCCCGCACAGCGCCCTTCCGGCATCATCACGACCCTGGTAGGTTTTGCCGGCGTATTCCAGGGTCCCATTCCCAGGTAATTTGCCTGTCGCTGAACGCCGATCTCTGCACCGGAATTCCAGTCATGGTTTCCCGGAACAACGCGAACGGTGGCGCCGGACGAAACACTGGCATTGATCTGCCGATCCAGGTGGCTTTTCAAAAGGGCGTAATCCGGTGTTTGACTCTCGGGAAGGCCGCTCGGATATATGTTGTCACCAAGAATCACGACTGTTTTATCAACCGTTGGAAATTCCGTCAGGAGCGAGCGCAAGGCGGCCAACACGAGGTCCCCGGAATCGGCCGAGCCTGCATCACCAAGCAGAATGATCCGGTGGGCAATCTCGGATTCGGTTGTTGGAGGAACCGCTGACGGAGAATCGGGGAACCGTGTGTTGAGTGCGCAACCCGCCAGGAACGTCCCGAGAATCATCGCGCAGGCTGTCTTGAAAATTGATCCGACCATCCAGTGTCTACTAATACGACAGAAGATGAATTCGAGAATTGTCGCGGCGGTCGACAGTGAGGTTTGCATGAGATTCCCCGCTTTCCAGCCGGTCAGGTTTCGTCGCTCAGTTCGATGACAACCAGCACTCCCTGGAGCCGATCTGGGAGCCAGTCAGGCACAGTCGGGCGCAGTCGCGCGAACACGTCTTTTGTGTAAGCCGGATCATTCGTAATCGCATGCGCATACCCGTTTAGCGTTTCTCCTTTGATCAGTAGAGTCACATTGGCACCTGGATCGAAACGTTTCCACCAACCGAAATCCGATGTTACGTACACTTTATCGGTTTCGCGCAGGTAGTTGACGGGAAGGTGTGTTCCATCGGGGAACGTGATCAACACCACGCGCTCCGCCCTTTCCCCACCTGGGTTCTCCCGGAGTGTTTGCATGACCCGGGGGGTTGGCAACTTTCACCATCCAGAACCCATAACCTGCAACACCCGCAGCCAGGAGTGCGATGGTGCTCAATACCGAGATTATTGCGGTCCGCACGGTACGCCGTAGGTGGTTGCGAGCATGGCTGACATTGTAGTGTTACGACCGATTGGGGTCACCCAAAGTGTGACTGCCTCCAAACGCCGTCATGAACTCCGGTAGTCTCGCTCCAGACTGATCCACGTATCGGGTGCTTGTCCGGATGTGCGTCAGGTTGCCGGGATTCTTGCGCTCACGATTCGGAAAGGCTCATACCTATTAGCCGGGTGGTGGCTTAGAATCCTTCCAAGCTTCCAGACTTCGCGAGGCAACGTGTATTTAGCAATTGAAACCCCGGATAACGGCCCGGTGACCTACAGGGACAACAAACGCTGGTTCTGGTTGCTCTCGCTGGTGAACCCGCTCATCCCCTTCGTTGGTATTGCCGGTCAGGTAGCGACGGGAAGTGCACTCTGGCTGTTGGCGCCTTTAGGCCTCATGTTTCTCATGGGCCCGTTGTTGGACTGGCTGTTCGGAGAGGATGAAAACAATCCACCCGAAGTGCTCGTGCCTCAACTCGAGAAAGATACCTATTACAGAATTCTGACTTATTTAACGGTTCCCCTGCATTTTGTCGTCTTTTTTGGCTGCGCTATCTGGGTAGGTACCCAGGATCTGCCCTGGTGGGGTTTCCTCTCGCTGACGGTTGCCGTTGGCTTCGCCGATGGATTTGCGATCAATACCGGCCATGAGCTTGGCCACAAAAGAACCAGACTGGAAACCACCTTGGCAAAAATCGTACTTGCGGTGCCCGCCTACGGGCATTTCTGGATCGAACACAATCGTGGGCATCATCGCGATGTCGCAACGCCTGAAGATCCAGCCAGTTCCCGCATGGGCGAAAGTATTTACAAATTTGCGCGACGAGAGATTCCGGGCGCTTTCCACCGGGCCTGGATGATCGAACATGAGCGCCTTTGCCGGAAAAAAGTACCGGTGTGGAGTTTCAACAACGAGATATTACAGAGCTATCTGCTAACGGCCGTCATGCAGATTGGATTAGTCGCCACGTTCGGCTGGATCATGATTCCCTTCCTTGTCATCCACAATTTTTTTGCCTGGTGGGTACTCACCAGCGCCAATTATATCGAGCACTACGGGTTGCTGAGAAACACCCAGGAGGATGGCAGGTACGAACGTTGTCAGCCGTATCACAGTTGGAATGCCAATCACAAGTACTCGAACCTGTTGTTGTTTCATTTACAGCGGCATTCCGATCACCATGCAAATCCAACCAGACGTTACCAGAGCCTGCGTCACTTTGATGGGTTGCCAAGCCTGCCCAGCGGTTACTACGGCATGTACATCGTCGCCTACATTCCATGGCTCTGGTACAAAATGATGGACCCCAGATTGCTGGCGTTGCCCCACATCGATGGGGACTTGAAAAGCATCAACGTAGACCCCCATGAGCGGCAGAGACTGTATGCGGAATATGGCCGGGCAAGTGGCTGAGTACCATTGTCCCGGCTGCGGTTACGTTTACGATGAATCCCTCGGAGACGATCACGAAGGTTACCCTCCCGGCATGCCGTTTGCGGAGTTACCCGACGATTTCGTCTGCCCCGCTTGTTCGGTGCGTTATAAGGAAGACTTCGTTTCAGCCAAGCCGGCTTGATCTTCGATGAGTGGCTGGACCGAATTATCCGCGCGGCCCACGGCCACTTCTTATACGGGTTAATTCAGCGAGTACCTGGTTCCTGCCTGTTCTAGATGGTTTAACATCGATTCCGTCTTCAATAATAACAATTCTCCAAGAGCGCAATATTCGTGGAAATCGACCAGGCCATCGACCAGTTCATGCGACCGATCGCCGACGTGATCAAGAGTTTCGTTTTTTATGCGGTACCCCTGGCGGGTGTTGAGATACCGCTCATTGTCGTCTGGCTGATTGCGGGGGGAGTGTTTTTCACGCTCTACTTTCGTTTCATCAACCTTCGCGGCTTCAAACATGCCATCGGCTTGATCAGCGGGCGTTACGCCAAAGACGATGACCCGGGGGAGATTTCTCAGTTTCAGGCGCTCACGACAGCGGTGTCCGGCACCGTTGGGATTGGCAACATTGCCGGGGTTGCCGTGGCAATTTCACTCGGCGGTCCGGGTGCGACCCTGTGGCTGATCATCGCTGGTTTTCTCGGCATGTCGACCAAATTCGCAGAGTGCACCCTCGGTGTGAAGTATCGGCACAACCACGCCGACGGTTCGGTGTCCGGTGGACCGATGTATTACCTCGAACGGGGTCTGGCTGAGCGCAATCTGCCGAAGATCGGCAGGGCCCTTGGACTTTTTTACGCGGCAAGCATGGTGATTGGCTGCCTCGGAATCGGCAACATGTTCCAGTCCAACCAGGCAGCGGCGATTTTTGTCGATGTCACGGGCGGCGATGAGAGTTTTTTTGCCGACAAGATCTGGCTTTTTGGTTTGATTCTGGCGGCGGCCGTGGGGTTGGTGATTGTCGGCGGTATCCGCTCCATCGCGACCACCACGGCTAAGCTGGTACCGGGCATGGCACTTCTATACGTGGCCACCGCACTGCTCGTGCTCGGGCTCAACTACCAGTCGATTCCGGGTGCACTCGTAGCCATCTGGCAGGGTGCCTTTTCGCCGGAAGGCGTCGCCGGTGGGATGATCGGTGTGATGATTCTGGGATTTCGGCGGGCGGTGTTCTCCAATGAAGCCGGACTTGGCTCCGCGGCAATCGCACACTCCACTGCCAGGACCCCGAGACCGGTCAGCGAAGGTTACGTCGCATTGCTCGAACCTTTCATCGATACGGTGGTCATCTGCACCATCACCGCCCTCGTCATCATCACCACCGTGTATGATCCGGCGCTTGCCAATCAGGGCATCAGCGGCATCGAGATGACCATCGAAGCTTTCGCGAGCACGTTGGCGTGGAGTCCGATCCCGTTGTCCGTTGCGGCAATACTTTTTGCTTTCTCAACGATGATCGCGTGGTCGTATTACGGGCTCAAGGCGTTTACCTATCTGGTGGGTCGTAGCCGTTGGGCGGATCTGAGCTTCAAGTTCTTTTTTCTCGCGTTTGTGGTGCTGGGCAGCAGTATTCAACTCGGTGCGCTGGTCGATTTGTCGGACGCGCTTGTTTTCGTCGTCGCCATTCCGAATTTGCTGGGTCTGTATCTGCTCGCGCCAGTGATCAAGAAGGAGCTCGAAAAATATGAAGCAGACCGCCCTCGTTAGTTCAATATTGCTGGTCGCCGTTGCCTGTGGACAATCCCAGGTAACGACGTACGCCCACCATGTTTTTGTCGGCGAACACATCATCACGATGCAGAAGAACCGGGATGATGCCGCCCCCACAGCTCTTGCCGTCATCGATGACGAGATTGTCTGGCTCGGTCGCGAAGAAGACGCGGACCAATGGATTGGACCCGGCACTGAAGTTCATCGGTTGGGCAAACGCGCGCTGATGCCTGGATTCATCGATGCCCATGGCCACCTCACCTACCTGGCTGCGACTCTGAACTGGGCAAATCTTGCCTCGCCCCCGGTGGGGTCCGTGACCGGCATCAATTCGTTGCAGACCACCCTTACGCGTTACATAGCGGTGAACGCGGTGCCGCCGGGGGCCTGGGTAATCGGCAACGGTTACGATGATTCCCTCATCACCGAACAACGCCACCCTACCCGCGACGACCTGGACGAAGTTTCATCCGTTCATCCGATCGCGCTGATTCATGTTTCCGGTCACCTCATGGCGGTCAATTCGAGAGCGTTGGATGAGGCGGGTATCGCTTCGGAGACCGTCGATCCGCCGGGCGGCCACATCCGCCGTTATACCGGCAGTCGCCGGCCCAACGGGGTTCTGGAAGAATCCGCGACCTATCCCATTCGCGCGCTGCTCCAGCAGCCGAGCCTGAATCCGGTCGAAGACCTGAACCGGGCCCTTGCGCTTTATGCCGGTTACGGAATCACTACGGTGCAGGACGGCGCCATATCACCTCCCGCAATCGAGCTGCTCGAACGCATGGACGCAGAAGGAGCCCTCACGCTGGATGTGGTCGTCTATCCGATTGTCCGCGGCGTGAATGATAAAATCGTGGATGCTCTGACTTACGGAAGGTACCGCAATCGTCTGAAGTTCGGAGGCGTGAAAATGAT
>JAPUJX010000227.1 GCA_027295975.1 Gammaproteobacteria bacterium | reverse complement strand
CTCCGGTTCGGGCGTCGCGATCAACTACCATCCCGCACGCCGAACACCCGAGGGACAACTGCGGGTCGGCCTCATTGGCCTTGGTATCGGCACTATCGCCGCATACGGCAGACCCGGCGACACCTTCCGTTTTTATGAGATCAACCCGCAGACCGAACAAATTGCCCGCAAATATTTCTCCTACCTCCACCAGGGAAACGCGCGCAACGAAGTTGTCATCGGCGACGGGCGCATCTCCCTTGCCCGCGAATTGATATCAAACGGCCCGCAACAGTTCGATGTGCTGGTGGTGGATGCATTCAGCGGCGACGCAATCCCCATTCATCTGCTTACCCGCGAAGCAGTGGACCTCTACTGGCAACATCTCAAAGAGGACGGAATTCTCGCGGTGCATGTCACCAACATCCATGTTGACCTGTTCGATGTGGTACGCCAGCTTGCCGAACACTCCGGGCGAACGGCAATTCACATCGAGGATTACGGCGACAACTATTACGAAAGCACCAACGACTGGGTGTTGATCACCAACAACGGCGAATTTCTCCAGGACCGGCGAGTACGGAGCAGCATCACACCCTGGAGGACAAAAGCAAAACCGATCTTCTGGACGGACGATTTCAGCAACCTGTTCGAAATCGTCGATTGGTGAGCTACCATCGGTGCGCGCAACGATCGTAAACCAGCGAGGTCCGTGACGGAGCAGGACTTTGCAGAACCGGGGTGGAAAAGATGTCCAGAGCAGGATTTTTCAAGGCGGGACTCGCCACCGTGTTGCTCGGCTGCGTGCCGTATGCAGACGCCGCTACGCGCGTCGTTACGCAGGTCGCTACGCACGTCGTTACACACGTCACGCCACAAGATGCGCCGACGATTGACGAGTGGACGGTGCCCTGGGCAGACTCCCGACCCCGTGACCCCTATGTGGACAGCGCCGGTAGGGTCTGGTTCGTCGGGCAACGGAGTCACTACATTGCGTCACTGAACCCGGAAGACGGTGCGTTCCGCCAACTCGTGTTGGAACCGGGTACGGGGCCCCACAACCTCATCGTCGCTGGCGACCACACCATCTGGTATGCGGGGAACCTCAGGATGCACATCGGTCGCATGGATACCGTCACCGGAGCAATTCACAAAGTTGTCATGCCCGATAAGACTGCCCGTGATCCCCACACCCTGGTTTTCGATGCGGCGGGAGATATCTGGTTCACCGTTCAAGGCGGCAACTTCGTCGGCAAACTCACCGTTGCCAGCGAACGTGTGGAGCTGGTTCCCGTGCCCACGCCGCGGGCGCGACCCTACGGCATCAACATAGCTGGTGACGGTACCGTCTGGGTAGCAGAGTTCGGCACCAACAATCTGCTGAAGATCAACCCGGCGACCCTCGAACTCACGGAAATCGAGTTACCCCGAGCGGCAACCCGTCCGCGCCGGCTCGAGGTGACCAGCGACGGCATGGTCTGGTATGTGGACTATGCCGAAGGACGTCTCGGCCGCCTGAATCCCAATAGCGGCAAGATTGAAGAATGGCTGTTACCCGGGGGCGAGGGCAGCCGACCGTATGGAATGGAGGTGGATTCGAACGACCGCCTGTGGATGGTCGAAACCGGGTCCAGTCCGAATCAATTCGTCGGCTTCGATCCACATTCGGAATCCTTTTTCGGTAGAACGCCTATTCCCAGCGGCGGCGGCTCGGTTCGGCACATGTTTTACGACGCGGCGACAAATGCGATCTGGTTCGGCACCGACGCGAATACGATAGGACGCGCGCAACTCCCACGATAGGGACAAATCTCTGAAAACCCATCCCGGTTCCACCTTCAGGTATGATTTCGCCTTTCCCACTTCGAGAAAAATGATGAAGGCCGTTTTCTGTGAGGACCTCGGAACACCCCAGCAACTGGTAGTCAGGGATATCGATCCTCCGCCGCCGCCACAGGCGGGTGAGATCAGGGTTGCGCTCAAGGCCCGGGGAGTTTCGTTCACCGATATCCTGATGATCAAAGGCGAGTATCAGGCCAAGCCGGAGTTACCGTTTATCGTAGGCGGCGAAGCGTCCGGTGTGATCACGGAAGTCGGGCCGGAAGTGCAAGACCTGTCCGTCGGCGATTCGGTGTTGGTATCAGGAGGCTGCGTGGAAGAGGTAGTGGTCAAGGCCACGCGCGCTACGCTGCTTCCCGAGGGAGTAAACCTCGACGCGGCCGCGGCGTTCAGGGGCAACTACGCAACGGCATTGTACGGCATGCAGCGGGCCAATCTGCGGGCCGGTGAGACCCTTCTGGTGCACGGCGCCGCCGGTGGGGTAGGACTTGCAGCGGTGGATATCGGAAAGCTCATGGGCGCGAGGGTAATAGGCACCGCGAGCAGCGAAGCCAAGCTCGCCGCGATCAAAGAGATGGGCGGCGATTACGGCATCGACTACCGCGACGGCTTCAGGGAACAGGTCAAGGCGCTGACCAACGGCAAGGGAGCGGACGTGATTTATGATCCGGTCGGTGGGGACGTGTTCGACGAGTCCATGCGCTGTATAGCTCCGTTCGGACGAATCCTCATCGTAGGATTCACCAGCGGTCGCGCGGCGTTGGCGAAAACCAACCACCTGTTGATCAAGGACGCTTCCGTCATCGGCTACACGATGGGCGGCTTACAGCGACATGATCCCGAGTGGGCAGCCAGGAACGGAGCTATTCTGGTGGACTGGCTGGCGTCCGGGCGCATCCATCCATATATCTCTCACCGCATGCCGCTCGATAAGACCGCCGACGCGCTGCAGTTGATCATCGACCGCGAAGTCATCGGCAAGGCCATCGTGCTCAGCTAGCCGGTTCATTTGTCGGTCGAAATGTGCACCCCGGAAACTGTTCCAGACATCCCTGAAACCGCGCTGAGTTTCCGGTTCGTACGTAGTTCAGGTCCCGGAGGCCAACACGTCAACAAGGTATCCACTGCCGTGCAGTTGCGTGTGCTGCTCCCCAGAACCCGATTGGACAAGCCGGTGCTCGAGCGCCTGATACGGCTGGCCGGCCACCAGGTGAACGGGCGCAGCGAGCTGATCATCAACGCCGATCGATTTCGCAGCCAGGTACGAAACCGCGAAGACGCTCTCGCACGTCTGAGGAGTTTGCTGGAACGCGCCATCGTCAAACCAAAAATACGCATCGCAACGCGCCCATCGCGTGCACAGAAAAGACTTCGAAAAGACACGAAGATAAAACGGAGCAAGCTGAAGCAGTTGAGGGAAAAACCGCGGGAAGACGGTTGAGCCGCAATCCGTTGTCGTGGAAGGAGCCGTTCGCAGCGCTGTAGAATCACGAATTCGTCAAAGGGGTGAAGGTCGTATGTTGACCGCCGAGCAGATCAATGCGTATCGAGGTGATGGTTTCCTCGTATTGAAGAGTGCCATACCCGAGGCGGATATAGTGCGTCTGGAGCGGGGGTTT
>JAPUJX010000226.1 GCA_027295975.1 Gammaproteobacteria bacterium | reverse complement strand
ATTCTCCATCGCGATAGGCGCGCGGTAGATTAAGCCACAGCCCGCCTTGGGTAATTCTAGCGCGAGTCATCGCGAAAGGAGACACTCCCGGCGCATTGCGCGAACGCGGCTTTCCCATAGGGCGACAGGAATATCTTCGTTTTGCCTGGTCCCGGTTGTTACTTGGCGAACCACGCCACCGGTGTGGACCAACGCTGCCACGACCACTTCAACCAGCGCAGCAGCGCGAAGGCCAGCCATAGCGACCAGGCGAGCATAGCCCCGCGATAAATCCACAACGGCAGCGAGAATACCCACGCCGTTGGTAAACCTTCGCCGGCATGATCGGAAAACCACCGGTAGTTATACGCGGTCGAGCCGTACCCGCTGATCTGCATCTCCGGAGAACCGAGCAGCGCAAGAGGCACACTCAACACCAGACCGAGCACCGCCACAACCGAGATCGCGGCGGTCATCACCTGGACCGAATTCTTCCACAAACGGCGTTCGGTGGCGTCTACCCATCGCTTTCGAACCAGCATCGCGACCAACCAGACCGCAACAAGCAGGGTCGTCGGCAGGTTACACAAGGTCAGGCCGGTGGCAAGCAGCACCGCATCGATCGCAGTCAAAGGCAACCCGGGTACCCGCGAAAGCGCCAACCCCAGGAACGTGATTACGATCAACAGGCCCCAGAACAACATGGCCGGTCCCAGATCCGGCCCCCCGAGCAGCAACACCCAACGGTCACGCGGAAATTGTGTGGTCAGCGTTATGTTGTTAGCAGGACTTGCAAGCACCACCAGGGGAGACTTGAAAATCAAACCCGCGTTCACCTCGTTGTGCCAACTCAA
Source organism: Gammaproteobacteria bacterium (assembly GCA_027295975.1). GTDB lineage: Bacteria > Pseudomonadota > Gammaproteobacteria > Pseudomonadales > Azotimanducaceae > SMWK01. Next base: position 4,785 of record JAPUJX010000226.1, on the reverse strand, counting down.
TTCATAGTCAGTCTCTCCCGGGATCACCGGCAGAGCCACCACGCCATCGTTCAGCGGTATGGGCTGGTTTGCTCCGTCTACCGACACTGCTGACACCACCGCACCTTCCGGCAAGTGAACGGGATAATTTCCACCCTCGCTTGCACGAAGTGTAAACATGAGTTCCGATGTTCGCACCCGCTTACCCGGCGTTAGATTCAAGCGCACCGACTCAACCGTGATGGTTGGGCCCGAAATGGGTTGCGTCTGTTCAGTTGTCACCGTGAGGACCTCGCCGGAATACGGATGAAACACCGGTCCTGAGCTTTCCGGCGCCTTGGAAGGCACGATGCCTGCGTGGGTGATGTGCCAGAGGTTGCCCGATATGAGTTCCCAAACCTCCGTGCGCTCACGAAGGTCACCGGCAACGAGTCGAATCGTCTCAGTCTGGGGTATGGTACTGGTCCAGCCCACGACGTCATCATCGGCTCCGAATACCACCACTACCGAACCGTCCTCCACCGGTAAGTCTCGATCCAGCACCGACTCTCCCGCAAGCAATGGGATACGTACCGTCATGGCACCCGACCGTGGTGCTGCCCGTTCCACCCGGGAATTGACTCGCCACTCCAAGCCGAATACGAGACTTCTGTACAACCGCACATAGGAGGGCGCCGGTTCCTGCTGAAGCGTCTGGATATCGGTTTCGGTTGTCCGAACTGCGCGTTCCAGAGTCAAGCTACCGCTCGGTATGCTACCGTCGATCAAACCCGTAATCTGCCAGTTCGACTGGTCCGCCACCTCGACCCGTCCGGGTCGCAGCGGGAATGCCAGTTCGACCCGGTTGAGATGACCAACCGGACCCACCATGACCACGTCATGCACCCCGGAGGCCAGCGCCACCTGGAGCCGTCCCCCGCCGTCCCTGGTAATGGGTACGATGGCGCCATTTTCCGTAACCTGGTCGGGAATCCAGCCATCCAGCATCCCCGGCAGTGGTACGGCAAGAAAGGCTCCCGTATGGATTCGCAGCGAGACCTCCAACCGATCGGCATCCACCTCGATCGTCACTTGTTCCATGCTGGCGCAGGTCGGTAAACATCGTGGCGGCTCGAGTAACCGTCGCTCGAGATCCCGGAGAATCTCACTATCGACGATTTGCCCATGAGCCCTTTCGAGAGGCAATAGAACAACGATCAGTGCCATCACTACACAAGGCAAAATGGAGGCTAACCAGGGTGGCGGCCGCCAGGCGACCGCGCTCGAATACTGCGCATAACCCAGGCCAACCGTCACGCCCAGCACCAGCACCGCCATCAGCGCGTTCAACAACCGCACGATGACCGGAGGTAACAGTGTGAAGGACATCGTTTGATTTTCGCTGACCGGCCCGAACCAACGCAGCGATTCCGTTTTCCACTGCCATGCGGGCAGTCCAGGACCCGTCTGCACCTGGACACCTTCAGGGTACAAAACACTTCGCTTCAACCTCGAAGCGGTAACCACGACTTCCTCAAATATCCCTTCGTTCGCCGACACATTTCTCTTTAACGAAACCAGCTTGTCTGCCGCTGGCGCAGGTATAGACAGACTATCGGAGGTCACGTTGTAAGCTACTTCCTCGAGCTGTGGGTAAAGACTCTGTCGTGCGTGATCGATGGCAAAGTTCACGGCTAACAAGGCTGTCGACAACAACGCAACCACCATGGTGATCCGGAAAAGTCGTCGTATGCGAGCATGATTCACGAACCGTTGAGTGGCAATCAACCCCACAACTATGAGCCAGGAAACACCAATTGCAGGCTCTTCCTGATAGGCGATGAGCAACGTGACCCCAACCAGCGCGGCGAACCCGTGGCCGAAGAATCGCCAGATCAGCACCAACGTCAAGGTAATGAGAAACACGTCCCACAAATTCCATCGGGCAATCCATGATCCCGGGGCCAGGTCGACGCCGTTGGTCCACAGCAAACGCCATCCCGGCGGCAGATGCAGTGTTGCCTGGAGGCTTTTTGCATCCACGTTCCATCCTATCGCGTTCAGTCCGTGTCTCGATGGCAACGCGCTGACCGACTCGATGTTGTACCGGCCATTCTGCAACTCGATACCCGGCTGCCCCGACTCGATCCTGGTAACCAGCTGATCGTTGCCATTCACCGCGATTCGCCCGAGGGGATATCCCGCACTCAAGCGCGTGGCCCGGGTGATCGTCGCATCGAGCCGATCACGCACGATCAATCCAGAGCCATCGAAGTTGAGCCATAAATCGCGCCGCAGCGAATATTCGTTGGGCACCGGAGTTGGATCGCCACGCTGTTCGGTCTCTATTACGAAGTCTACTTCCGGGTTCATCAGGAAGCCGCGGAAATTACCTTCGAAAGGCGCTCCCACCTGAAGTAGATCAACGCCGCTGGCACCGGACAGATTAACCAGCCGCAGGTTGCGGCGTGGATCGAATGCCCATATTTCCTGCGCGGGCCAGTTGTCTGTCGTAGCCGACATGGCAAACTCCGTTGGTCGACTTGTTGCTCGAGCTAAAACTTCAACAAGGAACTCACCTGCCTCTACCTGAACCTTCAGATTGCCATCCTCGCCCAGCCGCGCGGGCAACTCGCTTTCGAGACTCATGACCGCAAAACCAGGCAGCAGCAATCGCCCAAGCGTCTCCACGCGCGAGCGCCCTCCTACGGTCAAACGGAGGTAGGTGCGCATGAGCATGGGGTTCTCGTCGATGAGCAGCCGGTAGGCGTCAATCTCAATGCTGTCGCTCTCCCGAACTTCATCGGAGAGACGTTCGCCGAACCACAGGTAGCCGTTGCCGATCGTCGGACGCGCGACGTCCTGTCCGTCAACCTCCAGCGAAAGCAGACCAAACTGCCGTGGTACCGTCATGCCGTCCGGGCGTCGCTGCCAGGTTACGCTACCGGTAATGTCGTAAACCCCGGCGCCAAGACGCACCACGGGAAGTAGTCCCGCTCGGGTCACGATGGCTTCTCTACCATTCACGCGTACCGCCTGAGGCCAATACCGATCATCGCCCGGTAACGGCACATTGGCCTCGGCAAGCAGGGTTGTATTCAAGGTAAAAGTCGACCGGTCGGCGACCACTTTGACGTCAAGCGCTCGTGTCCAGACGCAGTCGCCGATGATTCCATTGGTATAGCGGCGGGGGCAGCCGTAGTCGGGGTGGGAGTGCAGCACCCACTTCACCCAGGGTTGGAGCTCTTCCGGGACATAAGGCTCGAAAGCCAGCGAACTCGGTGTTACGACGAAACAAACAAACAATAATACGGTTGCACGCATGCCTTGCGCTCCTTGAACACCTCGCAGTCTATACTGCGCTGCGATTGTGGTTAAACCATCAGGTTATCTTTCCTTCTCATCAGCTGTGAGCCCGGGTTTCTGAGTCTCGCTTAACCGCGCCGCCGGTGATTTCAGATAATCGGTAACAATCGTTTCCGCCAGTACCTTGGCGATCAGGCTGTTCCCGTATGTGCTCGGATGCCAGGGATCACGTTGATCCGGTCTCTGACGAATTCGGTCGGGGTTTTCATCGCGCACGACGTCGAGCATGTCGATTACCTGCATACCCGCTTGCCGCGCCATCACGGTCAGATCCCCATGAACTTCAGCCAACCTCTCCCGTTCCTCGTCGAACTCCTCCAAAAACGGATGGATAACAAACAGAATCGGAATATCGCTGGACTTCGAGATCCGCCCGAGTTGCGTTAGGTGAGCCTCAATCTGTTCGCGGTAGGCGCAGTGGAGAAAGAGATGAAACCTGCTGCCGCATTCCCCACGGGCTATTCGCTCACGCAACTCGAAGACTTTTCGGCGCAGAAAGTGCACGGTGTGTGAAGTCGGGATAAAAAAGTATCGCCCGAGGTCTCCGCTGGTATGGTTGAAAACCGGATGCGCGGGATCGTTGAGTACATAACTCCAGACGATCAAATCAGGATCAAATCCGAGACCGGTGTCGGCGAGCACGATCAGCTCCTGAGATGTTGAATAACCAGAGCGGGCCATGACGATCACTTCGACATTGGGAAAAGCATATACCTCGCGTAAGCGAGTCTGAAGCTGCATTCCAAATGAACTTCCCCTGGCAACCCCCAATCCCTGGGCGACCGAGTCTCCGATGACGAGAATACGAAATGTTGCTGGAGGTTTGACTAATTCGTGTTCGTCGTCGATGAACCCGAGGGAGTTGGCTCCACACTGATTGGGTTTGATCGTATAAATCAGCCGTGGGTCAGCGTGGGTCTTGGTGCACAGACCGATATTTTCGTAACGTTCGAAGAGTCGGCTGTGTAAACGGGCGGCCTTATACGTTAAGAAACCTTCTGCCGCCAGGAGGATGAACAACAATGAGCAAACGACCAGGGCGAAGTTGCCAAGCGTTCCCTTCAAGTTTGTGATTTTCAACCCTCGCTGAATCGTTCGTCAGAGGTTCTCACTCCAGAAACCCAGCGAGGCGCTCCCGCTTTGTCCGATCGCTCAATCGTTTTTTATCCAGGATGCCTTGCGTTTCTCACGAAACGCCGCCATCCCCTCGGCGGCTTCCTCGGAGCGGAACATTCTCCCGCTCCACTCACCTGCCTCGGAGAATCCATCTTCGATAGACAACTTCGTCATGCGGCGAACCAGCTTTTTGCATTCCACGACGGCGATGGGTCCACCCCGATTGATCGTGTCTATCTCTTCGTTCACGGCACCTACGAGTTCGTCATGGGCTACTGCACGATGGGCAAACCCCATTTCTACGGCGCGCTTGCCGGAGAACCGTTCCCCGGTGATGAATAACCT
>JAPUJX010000225.1 GCA_027295975.1 Gammaproteobacteria bacterium | reverse complement strand
TGGATTCGCCTTTGCGGATTTCCAGATTGACGTTGTTGAGTGCGGGTTTCAGCGCACCGTCGTATTGAAACGACAGGTCCCGTATCACGATGTTGCCTGTTATCTGTTTCGAGGTCCTACCGCTGGGCTGATCGGTGATTTCCGGCTCCAGCGCGAACACCTCGAACAATCGGTCGCTTGCAACGGCGGCCCGCTGAAACATGTTGATGATGAAACCGGCAACGCGAAATGGCTGCACCACCATGTTGACGTACATGAAAAACGCCACCAGCTCGCCGATTTTCAACTCGCCCTGAGTGACCAGATAAGCCCCGTAACCGAGGATGGTCACCGAGCAGAGCGATGCGAGTGAAGGCATCCATGCCGTCATCAGCGAGTTTATCCGGGCCTGACGGTAGAAGGCGTCGGCGTAAGCCTGATTGGTATTGCCGAAACGCGCGATTTCGTTCTCTTCCTGAACCATTGCTTGAATGGTTCGAATACCCGACAAATTTTCCTGTACGTGGGCGCCGAGATCCGAAAGGCGATCCTGAACCTCTTTGCTCGCAACACCCATCTGCCGGGCCGACCACCGCGCATAGAAAAACACCAGCGGCAGGGGTGGTAACAACAGCAGAGTGAGTGCCGGTGAGAGCATCAGCATGAAACCAAAACCCACCACCGTCGCGAAGAACAGGATCACGAAGAGAATGGTCCCCATGGAGATGAGCCGCTGGATGAGGCTGATGTCCGCCACTGCCCGGGTCATCATGTCGCCGATGGTGTAGCGGCTGAAGAACTTGAGCCCCTGCAGCTGGAGAGATTTATATAACGCCTGGCGTAAGTCGAAAGCGACGTTGAGCCCGGTGCGTCGAACCGCAAAACGTGCAAACGTGACCACCAGATAGCGGCCTACCACCGCTGCAATAATTCCCAAGACCGGAAACAGTACGTCCTGGTTTCCTTCGGACATCCGGTCGATGGCAACCGCGAGACACAGCGGAATCGTACCTTCGAAAATCCTTGCCAGGCCAAAGGCGACAACCCCCACGCTGAGCCGTATCCGGTATGGCTGAACAAAAACGCCGAGGCGCTGCAGCGACCTGATCATGCCTGGCGCGGAAGAGGACAACGAGCCTCAAAAACTCGCGTTGTGAGGAACGCGGGGAAAAGGGATGGTGTCACGGATGTTTTCCATGCCGGTCATATACAGAACCAGGCGCTCGAGACCCAGGCCAAAACCCGCATGGGGAACCGTCCCGTAACGGCGCAGGTCGCGATACCACCAGAGTTCGTCAGTGAGCCCCTGTTCCGCCAGGCGCTCGTCGAGCAGGTCCAGCCGTTCCTCGCGCTGACTGCCACCGATGATCTCGCCGACTCCCGGCACCAACACATCCATCGCCGCCACGGTTTTGTCGTCATCGTTCAAGCGCATGTAGAAAGCTTTTATTTCCTTGGGGTAGTTCACCACCACAACAGGCCCGCCCACGTGCTTTTCGGTTAGATATCTTTCGTGCTCGGACTGCAGGTCGCGCCCCCACCGCACCGGAAATTCGAAGTTCTGCCCGGATTTTTCCAGGATGTCGATAGCCTCGGAATATTCGAGGCGCACGAACGGCGACTCGATTACCTTCTCCATCCGGTTGATGACTTCCTTGTCGATCCGGTCGGCGAAAAATTGCATATCGTCCGGGTTTGTTTCGAGGACCTCCTTGGATATCGATTTGAGGAAGGCTTCGGCGAGCGCGGCGTTGTCCGCGAGATCGGCAAATGCGATCTCGGGCTCGATCATCCAGAATTCCGCGAGGTGGCGGCTGGTATTGGAGTTTTCCGCGCGAAAGGTCGGGCCGAAGGTATAAACCTTCGACAGCGCCAGACAGAAGCTCTCTACGTTCAACTGCCCCGACACGGTGAGAAAGGTTTCGGTACCGAAGAAGTCTTCGCTGTAATCGCGATTGGCCGTTTCCAGCGTAGAGACCCGGAAAAGCTCACCCGCGCCTTCGCAGTCGTTAGCCGTGATAATCGGGGTGTTCACCCATACGAATCCGTGACGATTGAAGTAGCCGTGTACGGCCTGCGCAACGGCGTTGCGAATCCTCGCAATGGCGCCGAAGGTATTCGTTCGCGGTCTGAGGTGTGCCTGGGTTCGCAGATATTCGAAGGTGTGACGCTTCTTCGCGATGGGATAACTTTCCGGATCGATCACCCAGCCCAGCACCTCGACGATTTCGGCCTGAATCTCCCGATCCTGCCCCTTGCCCTGGGATTCAACCAACTTTCCGGTGACGCGAACGGAGCAACCGGTGCAGATCTCGGCGATTTCGCTTGCGTAATTGGGCAACCCCTCATCTGCCACGGCCTGCAGGGTGTCGAAGCAGGATCCGTCGTGCACGTGAATGAAGGAAAAGCCACCTTTGGAGGAGCGCCGCGAGCGAACCCAGCCTTCGATGGTCACGGTCTGGTCCACGGGCACACGGTGTTTGAGGATTGATTTGATGGCGGTGGTGGTCATGGGTCGAGGGAATTCCGGAATATTTCGGGGAATCTGGAATGATAATGGAATTCCTCCTTTAGTGGATAATTTAGGAGAGGTGGAGGTCATAATTCGAGTAGAACATTCGCATATGTCGATGCAGGAAGGGGTAGTTTATGCGTATTCCATATCTGATCGGTGGCCTGACGCTGGCGGTTTTAGTGATCGTGCTGGTTCAATATGGTCCGGATTGGTTTGCCGGGCCCGAATTGGAACCGGAAGTTACGGTGACGCCAATAGAGGTTCCGGAGGCTGAGGTTCCCCTGGTTCGTGTCCCCACCCCTGAGGTCGTAGCGCGAGCCGAGCCCGAAATTGAGTTACCCGGCCTCGACGATAGTGATGGTTTCGTTCTGGGACAGCTTGCGTCGTTTGATTTACCGGAGTTATGGATCCAGCGTGAGGACCTCATGCGGCGCCTCGCGGTGGTTGTCGACAACGCCGGCAAGGGTCAATATCCTCGCCGCCAGCTTGGTTTTCTGGCTCCCACCGGGGTGTTCAAAGTCAGACGAAGCGGTGCAGAGATTTTTGTCGATCCGGTGAGCTATTCGCGTTATGACACCTATCTCGACATTATCGAGAAGATCGATCCAGAACTGTTGGCGGAGTCTCTGATGCTGTTTGAGCCGCTGTTGCTGGATGGTCTGGCCGAGTTGGGCAACCGCCAGGGAGTGGGTGAACAGATTGATGCCGCGATTGGGCAGGTTCTCGCGGTACCGGTACTGCAGGGTGATGTGCGACTCGTGCAGCCGAAGGTCTTCTACCAGTATGCGGATGCGAAGCTGGAGGCTTTGTCCCCGTTGCAGAAACAGGTGCTGAGAGCGGGTCCGATCAACGTTGCAAGATTACAGCGTTATCTGGCGAGCCTGCGGGATGCATTGAGGTAATTGGGCTTGATCTTGCCGGGAGTCCCATAACTCATCCGTGTGCCTGGCTGAACCCTTCGAGTCGGTTTCTACCCACTCGGATTTTGTGAATTACCAATTCAATTCAATTCAAAAGAAAGGGAATCGCCTTATTGTTTTGCGATATCCGCAAAACGTTATGCGTTATTCAATATCGCCGCGTCGCGTCATAGCGCATCCACCCGGCGCTGTTGAAGTGGCTGGACAAAAAGGTCTTCGACCGCATTACAGGCAAGTCCGTCGAGCCAACGCAGCTCAAGACGTATGCCGAAGTGTTGTGTCAATACCACCTGAGTTCTG
>JAPUJX010000224.1 GCA_027295975.1 Gammaproteobacteria bacterium | reverse complement strand
ACTCGTTCCGCCGACCCGGACAGACCGCTGGACAGGTCTTTGATTATGTCCATGCCGAGCAGACCATCCACGTTTTTCGGCAGATTCTCCAGCGCAAGCACGTCCAGGCTTTCCCGTTCGACGTTGCCGACGACAAATTCTCGAACTCGATAAATATCGAGATCCAAAGGACCGGCCGCGGTCAACACGCGCAACGTCCGCCCCAGCGGCGCCGCACCAAGCATAGCCAACTTCCCACGACGGATGCCGGTCACCGTGGCGCCGGTATCAACCAGCATGACAAGCCGTCGACCGGAGATGTTGATCTCCACATGCAGCGAGTTGCCGTTGCGAATCAATTCCAATCCCGAATCCGCAAGCTCCAGTTCCCGTTCGAGGGCCGTGACTTCGTCCGCGGTGACACCAACGCTGCCGACTTCCTTCAAAACCCCCTTGGCGGCTTCCAGATCGCCGCTGCGAGCCAGCCAGCGTGCCCATCCCAGGCGGTGCCTGTCGTAACTTGGCTCCCGCGCGGACAAACGTTCATAAAAGCCGACCAGAGCCGCCAGGTCATCCGAGTTGCCGAGCCGTTGGACCTTTGCACCGATGAGCAACTCGAGACGTTTTCGCGCCCGTTCGCGAATATCTTCGCTGGTGGGAAATTCGAGAATCTCGAACAACGGCTCCAGGGCGAGATCCACCTCGCCGTTGGTCTGATACAGATCCGAAAGCAGGAACTGCGCATCGTTGTCCTGTGGGTTGAAATCCACGTAGGTACGCAATATTCCCAGCGCGCTTGTTTGTTTACCCGCGGCGGCAAAACCTTCGGCCGTTTTCAGGAGTCGTGTTCGCGCGGCAGGAAACAACCCGGCATCGTCATCGCCGCGCAACTCATCGAGCCAGGTGATCAGTCCAAACCAGTCGCCCGCGTCAACGTACTGCTGAAAGGTATCCAGCGGCTGTGCAGGCGCGGGAACCGGCTGGGCGAGTTCGCTCGGTTGCGGCTCTGCGGTAACGGGCGTTTGCCGGCTTACCCCCAGCCAGTAACCGAGCACAAAGGTGCCGGACAACACTATTGCGGCGAGTACCAGTTTCATGGCCGGTCTCAACGGTCGATTCCCGATAGACTATCAGCGGATTCCGAGCGGGTCGATTATCCGGGGCTGCGCCCGTACACGCCCACATGGTCCTGCACCCGCCGGGTATAGGCGTGCAGCCCCTCATGGGGTTGGGCGAGTTCGGTGAGCCAGGTGCCGGGTTGGTTGTCGTAGATGCCAGCCATCATCGCGGAGATGGCGAAGTCGAAAACGTTTGGGGTATCTCCGAAAAGAAACGTTTTACCGTCTACGGCACCGTTCAACGCCTCCAGGTCACGTTTGGCGAAACCCGCCTGCTCTTCGGCGGTGTGACGTCCGAGTCCGTGTAAGTGGTAGGTGCGACGCACCTGTTTGCGCGCACCCGAGGCGATGACCGGGCGAATCAGTTTGGGCACGGCGCCAAAAAACCCCTCTACGACGTTGGGCCACCAGCCGTCGTCCAGCCAGCGGCTGGCGACCATCATCCAGTACAGGTGGTCTTCCGCCAGACGGGTGAGGGCAACTCCGATGCCTTTATCCCTGGCGCTGAGTCCGGCATAAACCCGGCCCTGGGTGGTCATGTCCAGGTACTCGACGATCAACTCCGAATCGGCGAGACATTCATCATCGATTATCAGGTAGGGGAGTTTCCCCTTTGGCGCCTTACGCGGATCAGCTTCTTCGCGTAACGTGAAAGGTTCATCGAGCGATGTCAGGAGCATCTCGGCTTTCAAACAGAACGGGCTGACGTTGCGCATGCCAAAAGCCGCGGGAAAGGTAACGAGTTCGAGCATGAGTATTCCTTCAAGTGGGTTATTACAATTGAAAGCAGCGTATCAGGCTGCTACTGACAGGGTATGTCAGTAGGGGAAAAAAAGCCGGATCAACTTCCAGGGAAGCGACGAGTCATCAATCCCGTGTAACCTTTCCCGCGGGGGACAGTCTTCTCTACCAGCAACGACGGATTGTGGCGTGAGCGCAACAGATGTTTTTTCCGACAACGAACTCATGTTGCGCGTCCGCGACGGTGACAACGCGAGGCTGGGTATGCTCTTCGAGCGACATCACAAGAGGCTCTTCAACTTCTTTCTCCACACGGTTGGAAAACGGCCGGTTGCCGAAGACCTCACCCAGGAGGTTTTTGTTCGCATGCTCAAATACCGGCACACCTATCGAGGCGATAGTGGTTTCGGGCCGTGGATGTTTCGCATGGCCAGGAATGTGCGCAGCGACTATTTTCGCCGGGCGGGCAGCGCGCCGTTCAGCGAAACGAATGTTGCGAGTGTGGAACAGTTCGATGAAGGACCGTTGCCATCGGATCTGGTCGAAACAGACCAATCCCTCGAGATTCTCCGGGCGGCGATGAAACGTCTGCCAATGGAAAAACGCGAGCTTCTCGTCATGGCCAGGTTTGAACTCCTGAAACAGGAAGAGATCGCTTCGTTATTGGACTGCACCGTCGGAACCGTCAAGGTGCGGCTGCATCGGGCGATCAAAGAGCTCACCGAAATTTATCACCAGCTGACT
>JAPUJX010000223.1 GCA_027295975.1 Gammaproteobacteria bacterium | reverse complement strand
GGTGAGTTCCTTGACCTGAGTGACGGGATCGTCTTTGGCGTTCACAACGTCAGTGGCACCAAATTTGCGAGCGAGTTCGAGCTTCGAAGGCACCATGTCTATAGCGATGATTCGCGCGGCACCGGCAATTGCCGCCCCGTTGATGCAGGAAAGGCCTACTCCACCACAACCGATCACCGCAACGGTCGAACCCGGCTCGACTTTGGCTGTGTGAATGACCGCGCCGACCCCGGTGGTAACCCCACAACCGATAAGCGCCGCTCTATCCATGGGCATGTCTTCGCGTATTTTGGCAACCGCATGCTCGTGCACCAGCATCAGTTCGGCAAACGAACCGAGATTGGCGAACTGCTGGACGATTTCTCCGCCCTGGCTGATGCGTGGCTCGTCATCCCGCCCGCGTCGTGTTTCGGGTTCCTGGCACAATGACATGTGCCCGGTCAGACAATGTTCACAGTGTCCGCAGAACACCGAAAGACAAGTGATCACATGATCACCCGGCTGTACATAATGTACGTCACCGCCAACGGCTTCGACGACCCCGGAACTTTCGTGGCCGAGCACCATGGGGGTATGACCCGGATAGGTGCCGTTGAAAAAATGCAAATCGCTGTGGCAGACTCCGGCGGCCGAGGTCCGTATCAGAACTTCGCGCGGTCCCGGTTTGGAGATATCGATCTCTTCGACCTCCATGGGAACGTTTACTTCGCGGAATACCGCTGCTTTCATGACATCCCTCCCTAGGGTGTTTTTTTCATCGACTTTTTTTCACCGACAAGGCAGTTTGCCCCACGCCCTCATAGCCGCGCAAGCTGACCTGCAAGCAGTGCATCCGCGACATCGAGCGCTGCAAGCAACCCGCGTTCACTGGCGACACCGCGGCCTGCGATATCGAAAGCCGTGCCATGATCCACCGAGGTTCGCAGGAAAGGTATTCCAAGGGTCGCCGTGGTGCTTTCGTGAAAATTATGCACCTTGATCGCGATGTGCCCCTGATCGTGATACATGGCGAGCACCACATCGAACTCACCATCGATAGCACGGTTGAAAACCGAATCCGCCGGGACCGGTCCGGTGACCTTGAGACCTTCGCGCCTCGCTTCGGCGACGGCGGGGGCAATCTCATCGATCTCCTCACGGCCGATGAGGCCACCATCACCGGCGTGGGGATTGAGGGCCGCTACCGCTATATGGGCTTGCGGCAGACCCCAGTCTGCGAGGGTACTGCTGGTCAGACGCAGTTTATCGAGCAGGTTCTCCCGGGTGACGTAACGGGCTGCCTCGATGAGTGATTTGTGAGTCGACAGATGAACCACTCGTAAGCCCGGCGTCATCAGCATGGTGGCCGTCCAGGAAGCTCCGGCCAACCGGCCGAGAATCTCCTGGTGACCGATATCACTCACACCCCCCGCTCGCAGCGCTTCTTTGTTGATCGGGCAGGTAACCATCCCGGCCAGATCACCATCGAGACACAAGCGGCCAGCGGTTTCCACCGCCTGAACGGCCAGCCGGCCACATTCGGCATCAACTTCGCCAAAGCGAAAGTTCGGAATCCTGATACCCAGATCCATGAGCGCCACGGGTGCACTCTGCTGGTTGGGGTGCTCGACGAGTTGCAAATCGGTTAACGGCAGCCCGGCAACTTCCGCACCCCGCTCCAACGCCCAGAGCACACCGACGATCAACAGGGGCCGTTCGGAACTCCGGTGCGCAAGCGCCTTTGCCAGCACTTCGCTGCCGATACCGGCCGGGTCTCCCATTGTAACCGCTAATGACTGTATATTCATACAGTATGAAATATCTTTCCGATCTGGTTCCGAGCTTTCAACTGTACGCCGTGTGCGTTACCTGCCGGCGCATGGAACGCCTGGTACTGCCGGAATTGCTCGAACGCTGTGGCCCGCACACCCAAATCGCCGAAATCAGAAGAAGGGTATGCTGCCGGGTTTGCCATACGAGAACCAGCGACATTCGCATCGTGTATGTTGGTCCCGCTTGCCGCGCATCCGCTTTTCATTATCGAAAATAAACCCAACACCCGGTTGTGTCGAGCACAAACTCAGCTATTCAGAAGTTCCACGGATTCGAGTTTCAGGCCAAACCCCTCCACGCCAACGTAATCCACCTCCCGCCCGGCGATCAAACGTATGCTGGTGAGCCCCAGATCCTTCAATATCTGCGCCCCAACGCCAATTTCCAGCCATTGAGCACGGCGTTCGTCCTCTCTGGACTGGTCGATCAGATTGCCCAACGGTACCCCTACAAAACCTGAGCGCAGGTAAATGAACACTCCTGCCCCCAAGTCACCGATGCGATCCAGGGCAACGTCCAGAAGGCCTTCCGGATGGCTGGTTTGGGGACCAAAGATGTCGTCGAGCAGCCTTTCCCGGTGAATCCGAACCGGCACCGAGGTAACACCCTCGATGTCTCCAAAAACGAGGGCAATGTGTTCGGCATCTTCGAACTTCGTCTTGTACGCGTACGCTCGTGCTTCACCGATCCGCGTCTTGACGGCGAACTCGGCCGTTCGTTCCACGAGCTGCTCGCGGACCTGACGGTAGGCGATGAGATCGCCGATGGCGATGAGCTTCAAATTGTGCTCTTCCGCAAACTCGATCAACTGGGGTAGACGTTGCACGGAACCATCATCGTTGACGAGTTCCGCGAGCAATCCTACCGGAGGACAACCGGCAAGCGCGGCAAGGTCGGTACCGGCTTCAGTATGACCCGAGCGTACCAGCACCCCACCTCTACGGGCTACCAGCGGAAAAATGTGACCGGGGCGCACAAAATCACCTGCAACGGCATTGCTGGTGGTAAGCGCCTGTACGGTCGCCGCCCGTTCACCCGCGGAAATTCCCGTGGTCAACCCCTCTCTGTAGTCGATCGAGACGGTAAAAGCCGTACTCATGGGAGCATCATTACGAGCCACCATGGGATCGAGGTGCAACCGGGTAGCCTGTTCCTCGAGAATCGGCGTACAGAGAATGCCGCTGGTGTGGCGGATCATGAACGCAACTTTTTCCTGGGTGGCTTTGCTTGCGGCCATGATCAGATCGCCTTCGTTTTCTCGATCGTCGTCGTCGACCACGACAACCATCTCACCGGCTTTTATGGCCGCAACGCCGTCTTCAACCGGGTCAAACTGCGTAGTCATCCAAAATTCCTGAAAATACGCCGGGATTCCGGCTGCGAGGCGTAAGCGTATCACGGCCCGAACCGGACATTGAGTATAGAGTAAACCGGTGGGAACAAAAAAAAGGCCAGCGGGTTAACTGACCTTACTCAGTATATGGAGTTACGAACCCCAGAGGGTTCCAATGGAAGGGTGAAATGTTTGTCGCATATGAGGGTAAAAAGTTCCCGAAGTTTTTTTCTTGTCGGACAGCCTGGCAATTGATGTCAGCTGCCGAAGCGATAACGCAGCTTCACCACCAGGAAGTCGACCAACGGCTCATCCAGCGCGTTGCTGAACAAGGTGTCAAAACCGCTGTTGACATCGGAGTCAGAGCCATAACTCCAGTTACCGTCGAGCTCCTCCTGTTCTGCGCCGATGGTTGCGCTCCAGGAGAATTTTTTCGCCGAGTCCGTGCCGAACGCAATCTGCGTCAGCCATCGCGGGTCCGTTTTGAACATTCCGTTGCCACGACTGTTGACGTCATCCCAGCGCTCGGGAAAGTAGTCAATCTCAAAACGGATCTGCGAGCGATTCTGGAACATCAGCGCTGCTGCTGAAAATGCCGGCTCGAGTCAAGAAACCCCGGGTGTTTGCCTGCGCCGTCACGAATACCGAGTTTCGCACATAGCGAAAATAATCCAGTCCCTGGCTCGTGGAACGTACGATGCCGTATTGCCCGGAAATCACATCGGTCTGACGAATGAAACCGAGATCGCTGATGTCCAGCTGGTCATCGATATAGTCGAAGCTCAGACGATGCAGCAAGCCGCGATGCGGGGTGTATGAGAAATCGGTGAAGGCACCATAACCTTGCCCGGAAGCAACGTCGCTGTACATGGGCTGACTATCCCACTTGAGCCGCCCGCCCGACGAAAGGAAGTGGGTATCGATACCGTGGGTCATCGCGTCCGCGCCCGGCAGCGTCGTAATGGTGCCGATATAACCGATGGGCTGGCGCCCTTCGCCGCTGCTCTCGTACAGCGCACGGATGACGCCGAAGTCGCGACCGTCCGCGGTGACGGTACCGGGTAGCTCGATGGGGGCCACGGTTATGCCTGTTGGATCGGCACATGCCCCGGCGGACCACCGATGCGCCGGGTATTCAACAGAGTTGTCGGCTCGGGCCGGTAGGTTGGCGGTGTCGCCCGTGCACCGCTACCTCGCTGAGTCGATTGGAAACGGTTGACATCGGAGCGCGGCGTGGTGATAAAAACCTCATTGCCTTCCAGGAAAAAGAGTCGCTTCTCCGGAAAAAAAGTCTCGAACGCAGTCAGGTTCACGACTACCTCATCCGACTCCACGGCACCGAAATCGGGATTCAGGGTTGCGGTGAGCTGTAAGTTGGTCGAGGGGCGCCACGAGAGGTCCGCGCCGACACGATATTCCTGCTCGCCGGTGATTTCATCCTGGGTCACCGAAGCATAAGGGAAGACGGCAATTTGCGATTTCGTTTCGAGACTCTGCAAATGCATGGGCTGTAATGCCGACATGAAACGCGCCGCGTTGAACGGGCAATGCCGGCCACCCGTACCGCTCATCCATGTGGGCAACTTTGCGGTCCACCCAGAACCCCATGGTCCTCTCCGCACTCGCCGCCGGCATCGCCATCATCGACCAGGGGAGGAAAAATTCGACACTCCAGCCGTTCGGTAACTGCCTGCTCTCACCCCGCCAGGGGCCATCCCACTGTTCGCTCAAACTGCGTTCCGGCACCACTTTACCGTCCATCAACGAGCCACCCAGGTTGACCACGAACCAATAACCGTAGAG
>JAPUJX010000222.1 GCA_027295975.1 Gammaproteobacteria bacterium | reverse complement strand
GGCGCCAATCCTCGATGTAACCGCAGGCATGCGAGTCAACGTAATTGATTCCCATCGGTCCGAAGTCCAAATTGAAATGACTTACCTACCCAAATGGGGAATCTTTGGGAAAATCCTGGATGTACTCGTGCTGCGTATGGCCATGCATTCCACCTTCGACAAAGTATTGAAAGGTCTCAAACACCATGTCGAGACGGGTGAGTTAATAGGAAAAAACGGGAAGCCAACCCCTCGTTTTCCCCAAACCACAACGACTCCACTCAGGAATAATACGCTGTCTTAGGCTGCCCTATAGTCCACCGGTATAAGGTCTGTTTATGCTCTACGCACTATGGGTCTGACAGACATCAGGGTCACAATTATTTAGGATAAATACAAAGAACTCAGTTGGGTAGATCATGCGTCGGGAATCGAAACTCGAACTCCTGTATTTCAACATGCGTGGTCGTGCGGAAGCCGCGCGCCTACTACTCACCATCGTGGACGCCCCTTTCGAAGATCATCGGGTGCGCAATATGCAACACTGGGGCGAGCTCAAACCTCAACTGCCGTTTGGATCCCTTCCGCTATTCAGAAGTGGATCATTCGTTCTAAGTCAGAGCCACGCGATCCTCCGCTATATCGCGGGTTCTTATGAACTGCTTCCGAGTAGCTTCGAAAGCCAATCGGTCTACGATGAGGCCCATTTAGCTTTATCGGAAGCCCAGGAAGACTTGTGGCAATTTGCTTGGCGCAAAGATTACGTAGCGAATCCGAAAGCATACGCAGAGGGCAGGCTTTCGCATTTTCTTGAGAACCTCCAGTCGCACTTGATTCGGCATGGTGGCGAGTGTTGGGTTGGAAACTCAATCTCTCATATCGATTGCTTGGCTTATGTATTGCTTGATGAGTTGAGGGCGTTTTTCCCAACCGTGCTTTCAAGTTTTACATCGTTGTATGAGTTTCATGCGAGGTTCGAAAACAGACCTCCAATTCGCACCTACATTGATTCCGGGAGGCGGCCAGTTGTGTTTGGTATGGCACTTCACGGACCAAAAATCGACCCGGCCGCCAACGTGCAACCGGGGGAGGTTTTCGAAAATCCATGGACGGAACCCGTTCCGCTGGCCTAACAATCCGCAACGTCGGCTCAGGGCACACCTCGGAAGTAGCGTTGTGCATCGCACTAGTCCGCTTTTATCTGCGATCAAGCAGTAGCAGATAACAGAACGTCAATCTCCCTGGGATAGAGCTACTTTGCCGTTGCCACCACAGCCAGCTTCATGCGTGACTATTGTGCGAGCAAACCTCGATAAACCTCCAGCATCCCCGCATCGAAACAAACGAATCGCACAACCTCAAGGCTGACACCGTCGAACGAAGCAGCGGTAGTGACGGCAATGATACTCGCAGCTTCCAGCGGAAAACCGTAAACGCCCGTGCTTATCGCAGGGAAAGCGATGCTCTTGAGGGCACGGGCATCAGCCAGTTCGAGCGAACGATCGTAACAGGATGCGAGCAGCTTCGCTTCTTCAAACCCGCCACCACGCCAGATCGGACCTACCGTATGAATAACGTATTTGGCAGCCAGTTGGTAACCGCCAGTGATTTTTGCCTGCCCCGTCTGGCAACCCTGCAATCTTCGACACTCGGCTAACAACTCAGGCCCTGCCGCCCGGTGAATAGCCCCGTCCACACCGCCGCCTCCCAGCAGCGAAGTGTTTGCGGCGTTGACAATCACATCCACGCATTCCTCGGTGATATCGCCCTGTTTAGCCTCCAAGAGTGTCATATGCTTAGCGTGCCCCGATTTACAGGACCATATCAGCAATGAAAAGCCATAGTCATGGAAGTTAGGGCTGCCTCGGAAACGGAATTTCGGCAATACGTCCACTGGCTTGAACAGACTGCCTTGTGGATGGAGGCGGAGGGCATTGAAAAATGGACCGTCGATTCTTTTAGGCCACATAAACCTGAGCTGGAGCAAGCCTGGCGCCGGGGTGAACTAGCTATAACGCTGGATGGTGATACACCAATCGCGGGAGCCTTGGTAGTGAAATCACCTTCGCCCGAACTCAAACGCTTGTGGACCGACCTGCCTCCGCCAAATGTGGGGACCGAGCTATATTTGCAGAAGATGTTGCTTGCACCAGAGTGCCGGGGTGCTGGCCTCGGCAGGGAAGTACTTGATGCGTTGGAAGACTATGGGCGGGCATTGAAATGTTCGAGCGTTCGCCTTGACTGTGCAGCGGGTAATCAATATTTACCTCGTTTTTATCAGGACGCGGGGTACTTTCCCCGCGGCGAACGGGTGTTGTCAGGCGCCGAAGTGCTGCGATTAGACAAGGATCTCGACGCAGCACATGAACTCGCCGCCATGCTCCCCGGTTGGCAGGCGGATCTCGTCGGCACGCTCCTGTTTATTGTGCAGGATGGGAAAGTGTTGCTCATCCGAAAAAAACGTGGACATGGGGCTGGAAAGATCAACGCTCCCGGAGGTAAGCCTGAAGGTAGGGAGACTCCTTTGGAGTGTGTGCTGCGGGAAACTCTGGAAGAGGTTGGCATCGAAGCGTTCGATGCGAAGCTGCGCGGGGTAATGAAGTTCGTCGATACGGTGGATCGACAATGGCAGGGTTATGTTTTCGTCGCCGAGACTTCTCGCGGTGAGCCGCAGGAAACCGAAGAGGCAATCCCTCGATGGTTTGCACTGGACGAAATTCCCTACGACGAGATGTGGGAAGACGACCGGATCTGGTTACCCCATGTGCTTGCGGGGACGATGGTCGATGGAGATTTCCTGTTTACCCGTGGTCTTCTTCGGGCACACAAGCTTGCGACACGGTGGAGGCAGTAGCCGAACGAGCCAATCTCTCAGCTTGGCTATAGGATCAATGGAGCCGCCGCGACAATCTCACGAGAGTGGCGTAAGCCCCGACACTGTAAGATAGGTGTGTGAGGTGGTCCAACTAACCAATCCAATTGAGTATCAAATATGCGTATCGGAATTTCGGTCTGTTCCAGCTACCGCGTGGAGGATCCCCGGGAAGGAGCGCGGTTCATGGTGGAGCGTGCCGACGCCGCCCGTCGGGCGGGTCTGGATTCTCTGTTTGTCGGCGATCATCACGTCACTCCCAGCCCGTATTTCCAGAACACGGCCATCCTGGGAAGGATGCTCGCCGCCTGGGGAGACAAACCCTGCGGGGCACTTTACCTGCTGCCGTTGTGGAATCCCGTGTTGCTGGCGGAACAGACGGCGACGCTGGCGTCCATAGCCGAGGGACCCTTCATCATGCAATGTGGCCTGGGCGGTGAAGCTCGGCAGAGCGCCGGCATGGGTGTCGATATCCACAAGCGGGCGGCGATGTTCGAAGCGAGCCTGGAAATGTTACGAACGCTCTGGGCCGGTGAAGAGGTTACGGAAACGAAATACTGGAATGTAACGGGTGCCCGCATCTCTCCCGTGCCGCCTGAACCGATCGAAGTCTGGGTAGGATCGGCGGTGCCAAAAGCCATAAACCGCACGGCCCGCATGGCGGAAGGATGGCTGGCATCCCCTGGACTTACCCTGCAACAAGCCGCCGACAGCCTTAATCGTTACAGACAAGCGTGTGCGGAACACCTGCGGGAGCCAACCGCGGTAGCGATCCGCAGGGATATCTATATTGGTCCGACGAGGGAAGATGCTCGTAAAGTGGTGGAGCCATACATCCAGAGAGGTTATCGGGGATTTTCCGAAGAGGCGTTGATGTTCGGGTCGGTAGCGGAAGTGGTGGAGGAGTTGGCGGCTTTCGCGGCGCTTGGATATACCGATGTCATCGTGCGTAACATCAGCTCCGATCAGGGTGAGGCGCTTGCAACCATCGAGCGCCTGGCTGAGGTGAAGGAACAGGTAGAGGCGTCGACGGGACAGGGGTTGTAACTTGAGCGTTTCCAGCGGCAGCGAAGTGCTCGAAACAATCCAGCGTATCCGTGCCATCGCTCAGACCGGTCTGACGTACGCCTCGGATGATTACGATCGCGAGCGTTACGCCGAGTTGCGTCAGTTGGCCGTTGATCTGCTGGCCGTGCGGCTCGAGGAGCCACCGGAGCGGGTGGCGGATGTATATCTTCTCGAACAGGGTTATCCAACACCCAAGATAGACGTACGGGCCGGGGTGTTCCGGGAAGGGCAGGTATTGCTGGTAAGAGAGTCCAGCGACGATTGCTGGTCATTGCCGGGAGGTTGGGGGGATGAGCACGATAGCCCCAGGGGGTGTATCGAACGGGAGGTTTTTGAGGAATCGGGTTTTCGGGTGCGCGCGGTGAAGCTGGTGGGTGTCAAAGATCGCCATCTGCACCCTTATACGCCCCGCAGACTGGAACGGATCTACAAGCTGTTTTTTCTGTGCGAGCTACTGGGCGGAGAAGCACGGGGAAGCATCGAAACCACCGAGGTCCGGTTTTTTGCGCCCAATGCCAGCCCGACACTCAGCCTCGGACGAACGCTCCAGGCCGACATCGAGTTGTTGGAGAAGCATCGTAACGATCCAAGCCTGCCAACCTATTTTGACTAGTCGGCGTCTTCGACTTTAGTCGCCGTCTTCGACTGTAGCCGCCGTCTTCGACACTAGTCGCCGTCTTCCCGGCGTTGACGGGTCATGTTCATCATTTCATCAACGTTGAGCCCGCCATCTCCATCTCGGTCCACCATCTTGAAGCCCTGCAGCAACCGCTTCTTCAGGCTCCTCGGCAATTCGCTCCACACCAGCTTGCCGTCCATGTTTTTGTCCAGGAAACCGACCCACTGGGTGGTGCGGGCTCGGCGCCGGTCGTGGATAGGCGCGTCCGTTGTTTCTTTCGCCCAACGATAGCTGAAAGCGCCGTAAAGCATCTCATCCCAGGACTGCAGCCCCCAGGTAATTTCCTTCCCGGCGTCTGGATTGGCCGGATTTTCAGCGGAGTTGTCGTAAACCGTGCGGTGAATCAACTTGGTGCCGGCTGGTAACGACATTGGCTCAACGAAGTCGTAACCGCGCTGCCAGTTGAAGTTGTAATCAGGTACCGAAAGAATCATCTCGCGGCGGCCGTCCGGATACAGAACCTCGAAGGTCGAGCTTTTGCCGCGGTAATGCGAGTGGGGGAAAACCGTATATAAGACCGCGTCCTGGTAGAACTCGAAGTAGGACATTTCCTCGTGGTGTTTGGCATTTGCCGGGATCTTGATCGCCGGATTCATCACCACATTGTGGCGCAGGAAATTTTCTGGCTTCCCGTCGGCGAAATAGAGCCCCAACTTGCTTTCGTCCATGACAGCCTTGCCGGTGGGCGTGTAATGCAGTTGGAAGAGGTAATAACCACCCGGGGGAACGTAGACGCCGGTGCCTTCCGGCATGATGAAAGATTCGGCGCCCGGGGCGTAGCCGATGATGTAGTTTTCGAAGAGGTTTTCCTCCCGGCCGGGTGGTTTATCGCTTTCGGACGACCCGGCCAGCACGTGATGCACCACACTTCGGTCCCCGGGAAGAACCGTGGCTGCCTTGATCCAGACCCCACGATCCAACGGGTTTTTTGCGAAGGGAAACTGATAATCCACCACCCCGCTTGCGGGAACTTCGAAGCCCGGTATGTCGACCACCAGATCGGGTTCTCCCAGGGGCCATCTGGTTGATGCCGGTTTCACTGATTCCAGCGGATCCGGACCGTCACCCCTGGGCGCGCCCGCTTCGATCCAATGCACCAGAGTCTGGATCTCCTCCGTGGACAGGCTCCGATCACCCTGCCACTTCCCGATATGCGGGTCGGCATGCCAGGGCGGCATGCGTTTAGTCCGCACCACTTCGCGAATCATCGGCGCGAAGCCTCGAATCATCGTGTAACTGGTCATCGCCCACGGCCCGATTCCACCCGGGCTGTGACAGTGGGTGCAGTTTTCTTTCAGCAACGGCGCGATGGTCTGGCTGTAGCTGATGCCGGCGTTTGCCTGATTTGCCTGGGGGAAGTCGATCAGGCAGCCCGCGGTGGCGCGTTTGCCGACCTGAATTGCCCGCCCGGCCAACACCGCATCCAGGGAATTGGCCAGGTAGTGTTTTCTGACTTCTTCGTGCCGCCCGTCGTCCTGCACCTCGAGGTCGAACCGATCGTTGATTGAGCCGCGGTACGCCACCTCCCAGTTCTGCGGGTTCAGCAGGAGCACCTCCGCCGTGCGGGTGAGGCCTAAGGATTCGCCG
>JAPUJX010000221.1 GCA_027295975.1 Gammaproteobacteria bacterium | reverse complement strand
CGCGGAGATCGGGACGGGGTCCGTGACGTTACGGAGTCGCGCCATCTCTTCGATCGGCAGCAGATGCGTCACGACACCGCCCGCAAAAGGTCCCGCCCGTGCTACGTCGCGCAACTTCTCGATGGCAGCGAGTCCGGCTGGTCTCTCGAGTTGGCGGCGAACGCTGCTCGAGAGCACGATGTCGTAACGGTAAGATCCCCAGAAGCGGCGATTAAACTCACGTTCGGCGCGGACCATTGCTGATTCAGGATCGAGGTTGGCGATCCAAGAATCCTCGACGATGAGCATGGTCACGCCTGGGATGGCGGTGAGGAAAACAAAAAACCCCAATAAAACCAGACCAGGAGAACGGCTGGTAAATTGCCGGGTTGGCGGTGTACGCACGCTTGGTAGCCGACTGCGGCGGAATTCGCGCAACCACCGCGGGGGTAATAGCCGCGCAAGCGCTGGTACGAAGCTGAAGGTGTGCACCATCGCAAACAGGATTCCAACCGCGCAGAACAAACCGAAATCCCGTATCGGCTGAATTGACGCTGACAGGAACGACAACAGACCAATCGCTGTCGTGAGCGACGTTAGCACGATGGGTGCACCCACGTCGGCAACGGCGTATCGCATCGCGGTTTGCACCTCCGCTTCGCTGTACCTGGATGCCCCACGATTGTCGAGGTTCCGCAGATGCGCCTGGAGGCGTTCCAGGAGGTGGACCTCATCGGTCACGGCCATGGTCATGAGGACTACGGGAAGAATCATTGTCACCAGTGTGATTGGAACGCCGAGATATCCCATCAGTCCCAGGGTCCAGACCATGACCAACAGGATCTCTGCTATTGGTATCAAAACCGCAAATACACTACGTAGTGAGATGAAGAGCAGTACTGCGATCAGGACGACAACCGCCGGTACCATCTTCAATAAATCGATAAGGAGCTTCTTTCCGAGCGTTGCTTCGGCAACGACGGGACCCAATAATCGCAGTTCGAAACGCGGATCCGCATGCGCGTTGCTCCAGCCCTCGATCCGCGCCAGGAGGTCGAGGCGATCAACGCCGCTGGCTGCGGGTGCGTAGAGTGCGGCGGCGCGTCCATCCTGCGCGAGAAATAGGCCGTGAGTGAGGGGGAACGCATGGAGACGCTGCAACATCCCCTGGAATGCTTCTTTGTCCTCGGCGAAGCTGTCGAGGAAACCGGGTATCTCGAACAACCCATCTTCCGGTCGGCCATCGAGCAGTGTCACTAGCGAACGGACTCGTTGCGCAACCACGCCGTCGACTTTGCCGAGATCATGGTGGAGCTGTTTTAAGTAGCGCAAGCCCTCGCGAGAATCGATTTCCGGTCCTCCGGGCGCGGAGGTGAGCAGCAGAATAACGAGTTGAGGGTCATCGAACTCGACCCGATCGGCGCGCGTATCTTCGATGACCCGATTGGACAGCGGATAGACGGCCGCACCATCCGTAGCGATCTCGAGTCTCGTTACCCCGCCGGTGAGTACCAACGTGACGACACCGAGGGCGGCAAGTGTACGCCATGGGCGCGTGCTCGCCGTTTGCGCCAGCCGCTCGGCGACGGCAACGAACCGCTCCACGAAATATCTGACGTCGTCTCAGCGCGTCACGGTAAAAATGCCGCCGCAGTTGTCCTCCCGCCAGCGTCGCACGTGAGTTGAATTTCAGTATCGGTGATGCCGCCACAGCTCGTCAGTAGCTGCCCAAGATTCCGAATGGGGATCGCTCCCGTGAACAACTGGCCTGGGTTCGGGATGTCGGTGCCGGCTACGCAGCAGTTCAAAGGTTCCAGAGTGCGGCATGTTATAGAGACCTGCTCGCCGTTTTGTTCGACCCGACAGTCGCATTGCGGATTGGCCTGGTTCTCCGCCAGGAGCGCCTGGGTCAGGTTGTCAGCTGTGGTCTGGGCCGAGTCACCGCCGGTAATCTGTGTATCCGCGCCGAACACCCGATCGCCGCAGCTGTTGTTGCGCACTACGTGGAGGCCAACAAGGCCATCGCCGTTCGCAACGTTGTTAACGTCGACACAGCACCGTGTCTCGCGTATCGCCGGTCCTGGCGGCGCAACGTCCGATACCGGTTTGTGATATAGATGCTCAGTAACGGTTTGCGTGATCTCGGCGCCGGTGCAGCAGTCCTTGTAGGTGCTCTTCTTTTCCACCGTTCCTGCGACGTATTCGCTGCCGATCGGGGGCACGCTCGAGATTACCTCGGATTCCATGCTCACACCGTCCTGGTTGCAGTATGACCCCTGCTCGGAGAAGATTTTGAAGGACGCTTCGGGGAATCGAAAATCACTCTCGGCCGGGAAGAAATCGGTCTGGAAAGTTCGCTCGAAGAAACCTCCGGAACTGTATTTCGATTCTATCGTTCCCTCGACTTTGCCGAGATTGAACCCATCTACGCCGGCACCAGCGACCAGCACCATCGGCCCCCCGAGCGCTGATGAGCCACTGAGCATCAGACAACGCATCTCGGTGATGCTCTTCCCGGAGGACGATGCGGTTCGCTCGACTTCCGTCGGACCCGTGAAATCGATGTCTTCCGCCATCGCCCCGACGTTCAATGTGATCTGGGCCTCGCTGTCGAATGCGTCCCGCCCTGAATCGAGGGGCTCCCGTTCGCAACCCAAGGCCACGCCAACGAAGGCCACCATCAGGACCCACTCGTGCACCAATGTTTTTGTCCGGTGATTCATCATAGTTCTCCCGTCGGATCGTTCAGATGCCAGACGGAGACTCTCGACGACTTGCCCCGTCAATGCCCGCAGGCCCCGCAAGGAGTCCGAGGCTCAGCGATAGTATCCACCCCTTGGCGGCAGGGTCAATCGGACTTCCGTACCGGCTCGCCTAAAAGGTAGCCTGCTGACACACCCTGTCAGTAGTGTTGAGGCGACGCTCGATTTTGGTCGCGCCCTGCAACATCATAGTAGCGGGTATTCAGTCCGGGGCTGACAGCCCGTTGGTGTTCTGATGAGGGTCGCGTTACATGAGACCAGGATTCGAAAAGATTGAGCTTTTAACCAATATCGGTCCCACGATAGCAAAACGCCTGCATCAAATCGGGATACGCACGAGGTCTGACCTTGAACAGGCGGGTCCGGTCGCCGCTTATCTGCATTTATGCGCAAGCTTTTCCAAAAAGAGACTGCCGGTTTGTTATTACCTGTATTCGTTGGAGGGTGCGTTGCGCGACAAACACTGGGATGCAATTCCGGAGAGTGTGAAACAAAAGCTGCTCGAGCAGGTCAGGATTCGAGAACCTGGTTAGTCCGCAAGTCCAGGAATCCCACAACCTTCCGCACCTTCGAGTTCACTGCTGACGCGAGAGCAATTCACCCTCACTTACGGCGTGGTTCGGTGCGGTACTCGGTAAGATCCGCCTCGCGTGTCATGGCGAAGAAGTCGACGTTTCGCCAGGGCGAGTTAACGACGATGCGGCCGCGCTCGTTTCGATAGTAGGTCTGCATGCCCGGGTGTTTCCACACCATGTTTTCGTGTGCCTCGTCTACGGCCTGATTATACCGGTCGTGGATGTCCTGCCGGCATTCCACGGCGCCGAGTCTGTTCGTCGCCATCTTTCTGATGACGTCCATGATGTAGTTGACCTGCATCTCGACCACGAAGATCAGACTGCCGCCGTGGCCGGGTTGAAGATTAGGCCCATACAGGGTGAAGAAATTGGGGAAATCGGGGATAACGGTGCCCAGGTACGCCTTTGCGTTGTCGTCGTCCCAGGCTTCGCGCAGGGATCTTCCCGATCGGCCGATCACCGTGTACGAATCGATGAACCGCAGGACGTCGAAGCCGGTTGCATATACCAGCACGTCGGCTTCGTGTTCCGAGCCATTCTCCGTGATCAGCCGGTCGCTCTCGATGCGGGTGACCCGGTCGTCGACAAGGTGCACGTTTGGATTGCGGAGCATCCGATACCAACCGTTGTCCATCAGCATCCGTTTGCCAAACGGCGGGTAGGGGGGCAACACCTTGTCTAACAGGCCGTCCACGTGTTCGCCGAGTTCGTTTTTCACGTACTCCGTGAAATAGGCACGATGGGCGTCGTTTGCGGCGTTGAGGGATCGCTCTGGATGTTCCCAATCAGGGTCTTTCTGCAAGGCGGAGTGGATGCGATCGTTGAATGTCCAACCCAGCCGCACCCTGTACCACGACTGATACAAAGGCACCTCGCGCAGTAGAAACCGTATCGGATCGGGTACCACGCGGCGAAACTGTTCGAACGGCGCCGCCCAATGGTTCGATTGTTGGAAGATGGTCAGCGATCCAACATCGTGTTGGATCTCCGGGCCAACCTGCATGCAGCTTGCGCCGTTGCCGATGATGGCGACTTTCTTACCGGCGATGTCCGCGTCCTGCGGCCACATGGCCGTGTGCCAGGACGCGCCGGTAAAGTCGTCGGCCCCATCGATGTCCGGGTAGACGGGCGGGTTGAAGATTCCCGCGGCGCTGATGACCACGTTCGCGGTGTGCGTCTCGATGGTGCCGTCCGCCGTTTCTACCTCAACCACCCAGTGCTGGTCGAGGGCGCGATACACCGCGGAATTCACCTGGGTTTCGAAGCGAATATCCTTGCGCACATCGAACTCGACCGACACATACTCCAGGTAACCGTGCAGTTCGTCGCGCAGCGCAAAGTACTTCGACCAATCGTAGCTGGCAAACGAGAAGGAATAGAGATGGTTGGGCGTGTCTACGCCGGCGCCCGGGTAGCGGTTTTGCCACCAGACACCGCCGACGGTCGAGTTTTTCTCGAAAATCGTGTGTTTGATACCGGCGGCGTCGAGGTTGACGGCCGCACACAGACCGGAAACACCCGAACCGATGATGATGACGTGAAAGTCCTCGGGCAAGTCGATTCCGGACCGGTTGAGCAAAGGTGTCTGGCCCAGTTGTGCGGCGGTGAAAGGTCCG
>JAPUJX010000220.1 GCA_027295975.1 Gammaproteobacteria bacterium | reverse complement strand
CACTTCGTATTCGCGAATGTTGAGCCCCGGTGATACGAGCACATGATCCAGCGCCAGGTCAGGGCGCCAGGCGGGATAAGTAGGATCAACCTGCTCGGCTGGCATCAAATTGGTGTCAGCAAGCGGCGAGTTGAACAACAGCTCCGAGAGGTGACTGTTCATGTCGCCCATGACAACCACGTACTCGTCATTTTGAATCAGCCCACGGACATACTCCAACTGCATATGCCGCGAGCGGTCTCCCAGGGAGAGGTGCAAAAGCACCAACAGCAGCCGTTCGCCCGCCCAGGGTAGACGGACCACAATAGCCCCCCGGCCCGGAATAGCGCCGGGTAACTTGTGGTCTTCCATCTCGATCGGCGCGATTCTGGACAGCAGGCCATTCCCGTGCTGGGCAAAAACCCCAAGATCGCGGTTCAATTGTGTGTACCAATACGGAAACTGGGCACGATCGGCGATATATTCAACCTGATTGACGAAACCGCTGCGAATGCTACCTCCGTCGATTTCCTGTAACGCAACCAGGTCGTAGTCGGCAACCAGATCCGCGATGCGACGCAAATTCTGGTTGTGGCCGCCATGGGGAAGCACGTGTTTCCAGCCTTTGGTGAAGTACTGACCATAACCCGTGGTCTTGATGCCAACCTGGATGTTAAACGTCAGAAACCGCAGGGGTTCCAGGACGTTTTGCCGCTCCTGGTGTATCGAATGAATGTTGACAGCGGCTGACACCGCTTTGCAGCGGCCATCCGCCCTACGCGACCAAGCGGGCATGGCAAGTGGTTCCCTGGATCTTGCTCTGAGTTTAGCCCGTCCGGGAGTTTTGAATTGTGGACTATCTGGCATTTCTGGGCGCTTACTCCGTCTTTGCCGCGCTTATTGCAGCCGGGTCGTCTCTCCGGCCGGAGCCGCGGCGTTCGGCAACCAGAAAATCCACGATTTTCAGCATGTTGGTGTTACTACCGGCCATTTTACCGTCAATTCGGTACACGCCATCTACGATCAACATCGGCACTCCGGTCACCCGATAGGCACGGCCGTGTGCGTCGGCTTGTTGTACCCGGCTGCGCACGCTGAAGGAGTTGAAAACGGAGGTGAACTCATCGGGAGCGACCCCGCCCACTTCCTGAAACAGCGCCGCCATCAACGAGGGATTCACCAGGTTCACCCCCCGGTCGTGTAATGCACGGAAAATGGGTTGATGTACCTCGTCGCCAATGTTGAGTACTTGCGCGGTGTAAAACGCCTGGGCAAGGAACTCCCACGTTTTATCGAAGATCGCGGGAACGCGGCGAAACAACACATCATCGGCTTGTTCGGCGCGCCAGCTTTCCAACATCGGATCGAAATTCTTGCAATGTATGCAGGCGTATGAAAACAGCTCCACCACCTCCACCTTGCTTGCGTCTTGAGTATCCACCGGGACCGGCAGTCGCTGGTAGTGAACACCTTCCTGAAATTCCGCCGCCTCGGCAGACAAGGTGACAAGCAGAAACAACAGCGCATAACGAATTGACTTCATAGTGACCTCAAATAAACGGATCGGTCCAACCCTTCGACCAACTGCCGGATTAATGTCGGCGCGCACGCAAACGCCCCCTCTTGGACCGCAGCGACGTTGCTTAGTGCAAACCTTGCAAATAGTCTGCGAGGGCAAGAATCTCAGTGTCGGTGAGCCCTTCCGCCACATCGCGCATCATGCCCCCATAAACCTCGTCGGTGGCACGCACCCCTTCACGATAAGCGGTGAGCTGAGCCGCCGTGTAGCGACTGGATTGACCGCTCAAGCTGGGGAAACCGGCCAGACTGTTGCCCCCGCCCGTTGGCGAATGACAAGACGTGCACGCGGCCACGCCTTTCCTGAGAATTCCGCTGCGATAGATGCTCTCGCTGGTGGCGATGGATCTGTTGTCTCCCTCGGCTTGGCCGATTTTGCCGGGCAGCGAGGCGTAATAGGCGGCCAGATCCTGGAGGTCCTGGTCGCTCTTGCCGATGAGCTGACCCGTCATCAGCAAAATTGCCCGCTGATTGGATTGAATCATCTGCAGTTGGCGAAAAAGATAACGTTCGTTCTGACCGGCCAGGTTTGGATAACTCGGATCGATGCCGCTTGCACCGTCCTGACCGTGGCAGGCGGCACACACGATGGACTGTGCCTTCCCTGCTTCGGGATCTCCCGCGGCGAACCCGACCGTGGCATGGATGAGCGTTGCTATCAATATGAGAAAACGAATTTGTACCACGGCGAAAACCTTTAAACTACCCACCCCCGGTTTTGAGGGCGCGGATTATAACCCAACTATCCCGGAGTCGTAGGCCGGTCGCGCAGAACAGATCATGAGTAAACCCTCCACCCACGACAACAGAACCGCGCCGGCGCGATTACAGGTCTCCTTCCTCACGAGTGCGCCTTCCCTCGCGAAATGCCCGCAGCCAACCGGCCCCGAGGTCGCTTTTGCGGGGCGCTCCAACTCGGGTAAATCCAGCGTTCTCAATCGCCTGACCGGTAATCGACGTACTGCCAAGGTCAGCAAAACCCCCGGGCGTACGCAACTGCTGAATTTTTTTGACGTGAAGGAGGGTGGTCGCGTGGTGGATCTACCCGGCTACGGGTACGCGAGGGCCGGCCGGGAAGCTCAGCAGAGATGGCAGAGTGCGGTAAACGAATACCTGTCATACCGCGACATTCTCGCCGCCGTCGTGCTCGTTACGGATATTCGCCATCCCCAGCAACCCTATGACACCGAACTCATCGGCTGGAGCGCGGAGTCGCAACTACCCCTGTTACTCCTCCTAAACAAGGCTGACAAGCTGAAACAGGGGGCACGGATGAAGGCGCTGCAAGGCGTCAGGAAAACGGTAGCCTGTTTTCCCCAGGTCAACGTGATGTGTTTTTCGGCTTTCTCCGGGCTGGGTCATACGGAAGCCCTGGCAATCATCTCCGCGTGGCTCAAGGGGCCCCGGTCCCGAAAACGCTAGTGGGCTTCGTCCCAGTTATCACCGACGCCCACATCCACGGTGAGGGGTACGGTCAGTTCGGCCGCCCCTTCCATGAGGCTGGCGACCGTGGTGGACAATTCGGCCACCTGATCCTCCGCCACCTCGAACACGAGTTCGTCGTGAACCTGCATGATCATGCGGGCATTTATTGAACTCTCGGTCAGCCAGGCGTCCACGGCCAGCATCGCGCGTTTGATCACGTCCGCCGCCGTACCCTGCATCGGCGCATTGATGGCGGCGCGCTCCGCCGCCTGACGTCGTTGCATGTGACGGGCGTTGATCTCCGGAAGATACAACCTTCTCCCGAACACCGTCTCCACATAACCCTGATCGTGAGCGATCGCGCGGGTTGCCTCCATGTAGGTACGGACCCCGGGATAGCGCTCGAAGTAACGATCTATGTACCCCTGCGCTACCGCCCGGGATATGTGAAGTTGGCGGCCAAGACCGAATGCCGACATACCGTAAATCAACCCGAAATTAATCGCCTTGGCGTTCCTGCGTTGCTCGCTCGACACCTCGTCAAGGGAGCAACCGAAAACCTCCGCGGCGGTCGCCTTATGGATGTCCACTCCGGCCGCGAACGCCGCGAGTAACCCGGCGTCGTCCGAGAGGTGGGCCATGATTCGCAGCTCGATTTGCGAATAATCCGCGGCCACCAGCTTGTCCCCCGATGGCGCGACGAACGCCTGGCGGATTCGCCGTCCCTCTTCGGAGCGGATCGGAATGTTCTGCAGGTTCGGATCCGAGGAGGACAACCGACCGGTAGCCGCAACCGCCTGTCGATAGGATGTATGGATCCGTCCCGTTTTCCGGTTGATCTCCAACGGCAACTTGTCGGTATAAGTGGATTTGAGTTTTGCGAGGCTGCGGTATTCGATAATGGTGCGCGGCAGCTCGAAATCTACCGCCAGATCCTGCAACACCGGTTCGGCCGTGGAAGGTTTGCCTTTGGGCGTCTTCTTGAGTACCGGTAGTTCGAGCTTCTCGTAGAGGATCGATTGAAGTTGTTTGGTGGAGTCCAGGTTGAATTCCTCACCCGCGAGGGTCCACGCCTGCCTTATCAGCTCGCGCATCCGGCCATCGAGCTGTCGGCTCTGCGCCTCGAGCAACCCGCCATCCACCAGAGTTCCCTGTCTCTCCATGCGCGACAGCACGGCCACCAGTGGCAGCTCGATGTCCTCAAAAACCGAAACGAGGTTTTTCTCCCTGGCGAGTTCGGACCACAATTTCTGATGCAACTGGAGCGTGAGATCCGCTTGTTCCGCCGCGAATTCCGCGGCCTGGTCGACTGGAATCTCGTTGAAGGTCAGTTGTTTGGCGCCTTTCCCGGCAATGGACTCATAACGTGTCGTTTTCTGATCGAGGTACTTCTCGGCGAGCGCCTCGGTGTCGTGGCGACTACCGACGCTGTTCAACACGTAGGATTCCAGCATCGTGTCGTAGCCAATCCCTTTGAGTTCGATGCCATATAACGCCAGCACGCTCATATCGTATTTGATGTTCTGCCCAACCTTGACGACACGGGGATCCTCGAGGAGCCCCTTGAGCGCCTCGAGTACCTCAATCGCCGTAAGCTGGGCAGGCGCGCCGACATAGTTGTGCCCCACCGGCACATAAAATGCCTCCCCGGGCTTTGCGCAAAATGAAAACCCGACGAGTTCGGCGTTCATGTAATCGTTGCTGGTCGTTTTCGTATCGAGGGCAATCAACTCGGCGGATGCCAGACGCCGCACCCATTTGGCAAGATCGGCACTATTGTCCACGCAGTGATAGTTACGCTCGGCGACGGTGGTTTTCCCCGTCTCGCCCGCACCCTCGCCCGATCCTTCCACCTCCTCCATCCAGGTTTTGAATTCGAACCTGGTATACAGGTTTTTCAATTCGCCAACATCCGGCGGTGGCGTCTCGAGATCCTCGATGCCGACCTCCAACGGCACATCACATCTAATTGTGGTGAGTTCGCGTGACAGCGGTAGCTGATCCAGCGTTGCGCGTAGATTCTCTCCGACCTTACCTTTTATCAGCCCGGCGTTGGCGATTACTTCATCGAGGCTACCGTATTCGTTGAGCCATTTAGCGGCGGTTTTTGGTCCTACCTTCGGTACCCCGGGGATGTTGTCCGCGGAGTCCCCCATCAGGGCCAGGTAGTCGATGATCAACTCAGGCACGACACCGAACTTCGCAACCACCCCCTCACGATCCATCGTTGTGTCGTTCATTGTGTTCACGAGCGTCACATCATCCGAAACGAGTTGCGCCATGTCCTTGTCGCCCGTCGAGATGATGGTTCGTCGTTTCGTTCTGGTGGCTTCGGTGGCGAGGGTACCAATGACGTCGTCCGCCTCAACGCCTGAAACCGCGAGCAACGGCAGACCCATGGCTCGAATGATGTCGTGAATGGGCTGGATCTGCTCACGCAGATCGTTGGGCATTGGCGGTCGATTCGCTTTGTACTGGGCAAACAGGTCATCGCGAAACGTTTTACCAGGGGCGTCGAACACGACCGCGATGGGGCTGCCGGCAAAATCTTTTGCGAGCTTACGCAACATGCTGATAACCCCCCGGATCGCGCCGGTTGGGGTACCGTCCGTGGTTTTGAGCTCCGGCAACGCAAAATAAGCGCGAAACAGGTATGACGAACCATCGACAAGCAGCAATGGAACCTCTGTTTCAGGCTCCGTTTCTCGGATTTTTTTCGTTACCATTTTCAGCCGGTTTCCTTCACCATTCCGTTGTTGTGTGGCCCTCGAGATCGACACTATCACAGCCGGTAAAACGGCATGCAAACCCGACCCGTACCCTCGGCCGGGGTGCCGGGAAATTGCCCGTCTTGACAGCGTTTCTGTTGGGCGTGGTATTTACCCTGCCGTTTGCAAACGTCGCAAATACGGCAACCCTATCGGCTCTCGAGAACCTCAAAGGCCCTGATGTCACCATCATTGTCGGTGAGGCACGTACCGTTTACGAGTTCCGTCAGAATGGTGAATTGCGCATGGTGAGGGTCGTGCCGAAGTGGGGTAAACCGTATTATCTCGTGCCGCGGGACCGGACGACGGGGTTCGGAAACCTCGAGCGTGCAGAGACGCTTTTACCCAGTTGGGTCATCATCGAGTTCTAATGTTCAGCCCGATTCTTCAAACAGCATGATCGTTCAAACAACATGATCATTCAAACAACATGAATGCCGTCACCCAACTCGACGTTCTCCAACTCGACCAGACGATAGCCCGTTATGACATCGGGGAACTGATTCGCTATTGGCCCGCCGCCGACGGAATCGAAAACAGCAATTACTTCCTGCGTACGAGTTTCGAAAACTCCGAACGTGAATACGTACTCACTATCGTCGAACAGCCCTCTCACTCGGGGGGTGCTTATGTATCCTTGCTGGATGCCAGCCTCGCTGCCGGACTACCGGTTGCCAGGGTGATACGTAACCGGCAGGGTAATCCCTACGATGAACTGGCTGGCAAGCCGGTTCTGCTGGCTCCGCGACTCTCCGGCAGGCACCCATACAACCCCACGGTGAAACAGATAGAAGCGCTGGCGAGTTTTACCGCGCGTTTCCATCTGGCTACCGCCAACCTGGAATTCCCGGTACCCGGATACCCCCGGGACGCCGCCTGGCTGGCCGAACTGCTTGCCATCACCCCGGGCCGTTTGCCCTATACGAGCGGCCGTCTGCTCAAAGATACCGTGGATCGCGTGACAGCGCTGTTGAAACGCCAAGATGTGAAGGGGTTGCCCAAGGGGGTCATTCACGGCGATCTCTTCCGCGATAACGTGTTGTTCAATGAACGGGGACTAAATGGCGTACTCGACTTCCACCATGCCGCAACGGGTTATCTCATCTACGATATCGCGGTAATCGCCAACGATTGGTGCACTGACGCCGATGGCCTCCTCGACCCCGAACGCACAGTCTCGCTGGTACGCGCATACCACAGGCTGCGCCCGTTCACCAAACAGGAACTCTGGTTTTTTCCGAGCTTCACCCTCTATGCGGCGGTGACGTTCTGGCTGTCCAGGCTCTCGACGGCCCTGAACATGGAAGGCAGCGACAACCAGCGGTTCAACAATCCGGAGGAATTTCAGCGCATCGTGCAGCAACATTCCGCCCACCCCTTCTATTTGGACGAACGGCTACTTAACCTCCAGTAACACAACGGCAAACCAATCGCGCTCGTCTCTCCAGATGGATTTAACGGTAAAGCCACCCGCCTGGACAAGCGTTTGGAATTCTGCGAGGTGGTACTTGTAGGAATTTTCGGTGTGGATGGTTTCATCCCTGGCGAAATCGACAAGGTCCGTACCCACGCTGACCTGCTGTGCTTTGCGGCTGCGTAAGTACATCTGCACGCAGCCGAGATTCTCATTGTAAACCGCTTCATGAGAGAACTCGTCAATCGCAAAATTGGCATCCAGCACCTCGTTGAGGTGTTTGAGCAGGTTGAGATTGAATTCCGCGGTGACCCCTTGGGCATCGTCGTAAGCCGCCTGGAGGATTTCCGGCGCCTTTTTCTGATCGACGCCGATGATCAATTGGGCTCCCGAACCCAGATTCGCCGCGATGTTCGATAGAAACGTGACCGCGTCCGCCGGATCAAAGTTACCAATACTCGAACCAGGGAAAAAGCCAACCCGATTGCAACCGTCAGCTACGTTCGGCAATTCGAAAGGCTGGGTGAAATCCGCACAGATGGGGTAAACGCTCAACCCCGGAAAATCGCGATGCAGAGCCCTGGCGTTGTTCTGAAGGTGATTCTTGGATATATCCACCGGCATGTACGCTTCAGGCTGCCCGGTTTCCAGCAGCTTGCGAATTTTCTGACTGGACCCACCTCCATATTCCACCAGACAGGTGCCGCCGTCGATGACGGCACCTAATTCTTCGCCATACCTGTCGAAAACGGTCATCTCCGCACGCGTCAGATAATACTCGGGAAGTTCGGTGATGGATTCGAAAAGCAGGGAACCTCGCTCGTCGTAGAAGTACTTTGGTGCTATGCGCTTTTCCGCCGCATGTAACCCGGCGACGATCTCCTCATGCATATTTCGCCTGGCCGGCTTGAGATCGAAAAACCGATAGTCGCCGAGGGTCGTATCGCTAGAGGTCATAGGCCAGACGTATGCCGCTGAATTGCCAGCGGTCCTGAGGATAGAAAAAATTCCGGTAGCTCACTCGCATATGGTTCCGCGGGGTTACACAGGAACCACCCCGCAAGACCAGCTGATTACTCATGAATTTACCGTTGTATTCACCCAGGGCACCAGTTGGCGGGCGATAGGCTGGGTACGGCGTGTAGGGGCTAGCCGTCCATTCCCAGACATCGCCAAAAAGCTGACGGCAGGTTTTTTTCGTCCCCGCACCCACGGGCAGAGATGGCAATGGGTGCAGGCGGTTGTTGTCGACAAAGTTGCCGTCAGGGACTACGCCGATCGTTCGTTCGGTTAACCGGGCCACCGTTTCCCATTCCTGCTCCGTCGCCAATCGGTAGCCCGCCCAGCGGGCATACGCATCGGCTTCGTAATAACACACATGGCTCACGGGTGCGGCCATCTCGAGTTCTGCAAGCCCTCCAAGCCGGTACTCCAGCCACCGTTCATCCCTTTTCAGCCAATACAACGGGGCGCACAACAGGTTTTGTTGCGCGGCCGAGCGGAGCCGTAACAGCCAATTCCAGCCATCGCTCAGCCAAAGCGCCCCTCGCTCGTATCCGCCATCTTCGATGAACTCGAGGTACTCGCCATTGGTTATTACCCGGTTCGCCAGGGCAAACGCCCCGACCAGCGCCTGGTGACGAGGCAGTTCATTATCGAAACAAAACCCCCCTTCAGCACCTATCCATACCTTGGCGGCAGAAAACGTGCTGAACGTGAGTTTGCTGTTTTCCGCCGCCATTTCCGTCCCGGCGAGGTCCTCACGATAGGCAGGATAAAGTGGGTTATGGCCCAGGTTGTACTTCACATCGGTCAGCAACAGTTCTTGATGCTGCTGTTCATGGTTGAGTCCAAGCTCTATGACGGCCGCCACTTCTGCATCGTTGCTAGCCAGGAGGTTTTGCATCGCCTCGTCCACATGGCGGCGATAGGCGAATATTTCTCGAACGGTGGGCCGCGAGAGCAGACCTCGCCTGTGGCGCGGGTAGGGATCACCCACGCCGATATAATAGGAGTTGTATAGAAACTCGTAGCGAGGATGGAAAACCGCGTAACCGGACCGGAAGGGTTTGAGCAAAAAGGTTTCAAAAAACCAGCTCGTGTGGGCGAGGTGCCACTTCGGCGGGCTCGCGTCGTTCATCGGTTGCACGCCGAAATCTTCGACGGCAAGCGGGTCACACAATGATTCACTCTGTGCGCGAACAGCCGCATATCTGGCCGTCAGGTCGTTTTGCTCGACCTCGATCTCATGCTTCCTGTCCGTATATGTATCCAACCGCCCCCCGCTTCAGACGACCCTCAAAAAGATGCTGCAAGCGAACGATACGCCAGCACCAGGGTATCAACCCGGTGGGGCATCCTGATGAAGCCGTGATAATGACCCATGGGATTCACGATGACGATGTTTGCCGAGTGTTCGACCTGGTAACTCTCATCCGGACCGGGAAGCTTAGCAAACGCTACATTGAGCTGTCGTGCAAACCGCGCGAGATCACTCAACTCACCACCGACGCCGGTAAAGGTTGCCGAAAACGCGCCCACATAGTTACCCAACGTCTCCATGTCATCCCGTTCCGGGTCCACCGTAACGAGCACCCCTTTGAATCCACTCGCGAGCGCCGGGCTCTCCCTGTGCAAACGTAGTTCGGCCTGTGCCAGCACCGACATGGCCGTTGGGCATACATCCGGGCAATGGGTGAAACCGAAAAATAGAAAAGACCAGCTTCCTCGCAAATCCGCCAGTTCGAAGGTTTTGCCGTTGTGCGCCGTGAGGGAAAACGGCGCGATTTCGACGGCTCGCGGTAATACCACGACGCCCCGTTCGTGTAACTCGTCGAGGGACAACAAGGGCGTATGGGTAACGCGGTAGACGAGCATGCCGAGAACGACCAGGACGAAGGTCAGGCAAAGCGATACGGTTTTCTGCAGACCCGTCATCAGTGTTCCGTGTCGGGAACCAGTGCCCTAGATCGCGAGTTCGAACACGGGGAGCACACCCTCACTGACCACAACGTAGTGATCGATGAGCAGAACGACAAACAACGCCATCAGATAAACAATGGAGTATTTGAAAGTCTCGAGAGGCGCCCGTGGATTTTTGTTCATGAGCAACACGATGGCCCAATACACGAATCCCGCGCCCAGACCGAGCGCCCCGGCAAGGTACAACCAACCACTCATGCCGATGACAAAAGGCAGCAGGCTGACGGTTATCAGAATCAAGGTGTAGTAGAAGATGTGCAACCGCGTGTACGCTTCGCCGTGGGTAACCGGCAACATGGGTACGTTCACCGAGGCGTACTCCTCCTTGCGGTCCAGGGCCAGTGCCCAGAAATGTGGCGGGGTCCAGGCGAATATGATCAGTACCAGCAGCAGAGCCCCCGGCTCCACGCTGTTGGTGACCGCCACCCACCCGAACAACGGAGGTGCGGCGCCGAAGAGCCCGCCAATGACAATGTTCTGGGGTGTCGCGCGCTTGAGAAACAGGGTGTAGACGAGTCCATAACCAACCCACGAGGCAAGATTCAGCCACGCGCTCAGCGGATTCACGAGAAAATACAACAACAACATGCCCAGAACACCCAATGCGGCAGAGAAGACGAGGCCCTGAGCCGTAC
>JAPUJX010000022.1 GCA_027295975.1 Gammaproteobacteria bacterium | reverse complement strand
AATGGGGTTGGCGACTTCGAAGTCGAAGATGAACCCTATTACTGCGAGTTCTTCGGGGAAAATCAGGTGCTTCTGGAGGCGACCTACACAACTCCTTCGACGGGTTACGTACGTTCCGAATTTGGTACGGACCGGGACACCCAACCGCAGATGTACCTGCACCCGGTGGGTAACGGCGCCGTGCTGTACCTGACCCTTGGACACTGTACGGGTAAATACGATATGCAGCCGCTGGTGGATGTCGTGCCGATCACGCGTTGTGCGTGGAACTACCCGATATTTTACGAGCTGTTGCGGCGCGGCATCCGTTGGGGAATCGATGATACGGATGCAACGACCCGGTGAGTAAGAACCGCTCCTTTGGATCACAGATACTCGTATTCGACGTCGGCCCATGCATCCGTGGGAAATATCCACATCAACGACAACGGTGTTGGACCAACGTTTTCGATTCCATGTACGTGATCTTGCGGTATGAACACAATGGTCCCGGCCTTCACCTCCCGCACCTCACCCCCAAGACGCAATTTGCCGGTACCTCGATAGATGCAATACACCTCCTGTGGCGTGTGGTGGTGCGGGGGTAACACCCCCCCGGGGGGGATCTCGAGAATACCGAGACTGAAACCGAAGCCTGGGGTGCGATCGGCATCCACCAGAAGTTTCCAACGGACGATGTCGTCACCGGGATTGTTGCCATCCCGCGTTTCCCAACTGTAGTCGTCAACGTGGCGAATCATGGGGACATCCTGCCTTGCTCTAGCCATAGTGAGTTACCTCCAGTTGGTGATTTTCGATGGTCTTTCGCGGGTTGGTTAGGTTTTCTTTCCGAACAAAGTTAACCTGAGCCTTTTTCTGGAGACAGGCAATGAAAAACCGCCAGTTGATCCGTCGGCAACGGTTGAGTTTCCTGGTTGTTGCTGGAGTGTTTGCCGTCACGGGTTGTGGCGCAGACACCTCAACGCCGAGTGATTCCATTTCCGAATCATCGTCTGTCGCCACAGCGGGTGTGCTTCGCCACGAAAGGCTCGAGCTTGCGACCCTCGAAGACAAGATCCGCGGCGGCTGGGCCGGCCAGATGATCGGCGTCAGTTACGGCGCACCCACCGAATTTCGTTACCTCTCGAGAGTGATCCCCGAAGACGAGCTGCCGGAGTGGACGCCCGATCGGGTGTCGAACTCGATCAATCAGGACGACCTCTACGTCGAGATGACCTTCTTCGCCGTTCTCGATGAGAAGGGCTGGGAAGCGACAACCGACGACTTCGGCGCCGCATTCAGAGACTCCAAGTATTCCCTGTGGCATGCCAACTACGCCGCCCGCCGCGCTCTACGCCGTGGCGTTCCGGCGACCGAAAGCGGTACCCCGGCGGTGAATCCGCATGCGAACGACATCGACTTCCAGATCGAAGCCGACTTCGTCGGGCTGCTCGCACCCGGAATGCCGAAAACCGCGGTGGACCTCGCGGAACGTGTCGGGCGGGTAATGAACGGCGGTGATGGAATTCTCGGTGGCGTTTTTGTCGGCGGCCTCTACTCCGCCGCCTTCTTCGAGGATGATCCCCGCAAGATCGTCGAGGCGGGGCTTCTGCTTTTGCCGGCGGACAGTCTCTATGCCCGCATCATTGCCGATACCCTGCTTTGGTCGGCTGAAAACCCTGACGATTGGCTGGTGACCTGGCAGCTCATCGAGGACCACTATGGTGGGCGAGACGTCTGCCCACAGGGTGCCGGGGTTCCATTCAACATCGACGCGCACCTCAACGGCTCCTACATCGCCCTGGGCCTCCTCTACGGTGGGGGTGAATTCGAAAAAACGCTGATAATCTCAACCCGCGCCGGTCAGGATTCCGACTGCAATCCCGCCTCCGC
This sequence comes from Gammaproteobacteria bacterium, assembly GCA_027295975.1. Lineage (GTDB taxonomy): Bacteria > Pseudomonadota > Gammaproteobacteria > Pseudomonadales > Azotimanducaceae > SMWK01. The sequence goes on along the minus strand of JAPUJX010000022.1, from coordinate 5,471 downwards.
GGTTGGGGTACTCGGTGTCGTCCTCGGTTTTGAGCGCATCCCCGAGAAGTACAAATCGGGTATCGATGACATCGCCGATGAGAAGTTCGCGTTCACTAACTATTCCTTCGAGGACATTGTCAAACGCAATCTCGCCAGGGCCATCGACGCCGCGGTGCGCAACGGCGGGTCGATGATCGACGGTTCGATCAATGTGCCGATCCAGGCACCGGTACGCGCCGAGGTTACCCTGTTCGACGACTACGGCCGGGTGAAGGAACGAATCAAGCCAAACGATGCACGGGTGAAGCTGACGGGAAACTGGGAGATGAACTCGATCACCCCGAGCCGCAACTTCGAATGGATTTTCGCGGATGCCGAAGAGGCGGGCGCGGAGGCGGAGGTCGAGTTCACGGGTACCGGTGTCATCTTGACCGCGGCCCATCGGCCGGATGCCGGCACCGTGGAAGTCTGGCTCGACGGCGAGAGTCAGGGTGTATGGGATACTTATTCGGAAGAAGACCCGGCAAACCGCTGGAGCACCAAGCTCGACGAAGCTGTCTGGCATCAATTCGGCCTGACCGATGGAGCTCACACCCTCAGGGTACAGGTACTCGGCCAACCCTATACCCGCACAGATGTAACAAGCGGCGGCACAATCTTCTCAATGATGGACATCGTGGTTTTCCACCAGGAGCCCGCTAGATGAGACGCCTGCGCTCATCATGAAGTTGCCAAAAATTCAACCTGGCGCGTTTTGGAATCTCTTTTGAGCGTAAATTCAACCACGTGAAGTGGTACGACCGCGCTATTATCATCGACCGGCACACTCACAAATTGTCGAAGTGAGCACCAAAATGGATACTGGCTGCTCGCTCGTCGGAAGGAGGATACGCCATGTTCTCGTCTCGCTACTCCAGCACAAAACCCATCGCTGTTCTCCTGACTGGCGTCGTCATGATTCTGTCAACGGCCCTGGTGGCCGAAGCCGGGATCAAGAGGACCGCGTCCGGTAAACCGGATCTGTCCGGTACCTATGATGCGGCCACCCTCACCCCGCTGGAGCGGCCCGAGGAATTCGGTGACAATCTTTATCTCACCCAGGAGAAAGCCGCGGAGATCGTCAAGCGCCAACAGGATCGCGTTGCAGAGAGAGCCCAGATCAGCGACCCCAACCGCGAAGCGCCACCTGACGGCGGTGATGGTTCACCCGGGGCAGCCGGCAACGTGGGCGGCTACAACAACTTCTGGTTGGACGTTGGAACCGATACCTTCAGCGTCGATGGTAAATTCCGGACCTCCATCATCGTCGAGCCAAAAAATGGCCGGATGCCACCGATGACGGATGTGGGAACCGCCAGACTGGCGAAACTATTCGCCGGCTTCCGTCGCGAGAACACCGGCACCGCATGGTGGCTCGACGAGGAAGGTCCGGGACCCTATGACAATATGGAGCAGCGCCATACGGCGGAGCGTTGCCTCCTCGGGTTCACGGGCGCTGCGCCAACGGTTCCGAGCGCCTACAACAACTTCAAGCGAATCGTGCAGACCGAAGACCATGTGATGATTCTGATCGAGATGGTGCACGATGCCCGCATCGTACGCATGAATTCCGAGCACATACCGGCCGGCGAGAAGAAGTGGTTGGGCGACTCCATCGGATGGTGGGAAGACGACACCCTGGTAATCGATACCACAAATTTTCACCCCCTGGCCGGGCGGCGTGGTAGTTCCGACACAAACCACGTGGTCGAGCGACTCACCATGCAGGACGATGGCAACGTGTTATACCGGTTCACGGTAGAAGATCCCGCCATCTGGACACAACCCTGGACCGGCGAATACATCTGGAAGGCAGATGAGGGTAAGGTTTACGAATATGCCTGCCACGAGGGCAACTACTCCTTCGGCAACATCATGCGCGGTGCGCGGATGCTGGAGAGAGATTCAATGTTTGCACCGAAGAACGCCAGCGACTGATCCGCGGCCTCTCAGTAGTCCAGCCTGCCGAACAATTCGTCAAACGGTTCGGCAACGTTGTCACGAAAAGCCGTGCGCTCCATCAGCCTTTCGTACCACGCCATGACGTTGGGGGGTTTGTTGACATCCAGCCCCATCTCGAAATACCGGTACAACGACGTACCGGCCGGGATATCCCCCACCGTCAGCGAATCTCCGGCCAGGAACGCCCGCCCACTCAGATGATCGTCAAGCAACGCGTACAACTTCTCACACCGCCTCTGTAGTTTTGCATTCGCAGCACAATCCCGTTGCTTCTCTGGTGTTCGGTAATAACCCCAGAACAGACCGATGAACGCGGGGAGCAGATTGTTTGCCGCCCACTCCATCCACTGGTCGGCATGACTTCTTTCTCCCGGATCGAGCGGCCATAAAAAGCCCTGGCCGTAAACGGCCGCCAGGTATCGCACGATGGCATTGGACTCCCAGACGACGAGATCGCCATCAATCAGCACCGGAACCCGGCGGTTGGGGTTCATCAGGCCAAATTCCGCTGTGTCCAGCCCTCCATAGGGACCGCCGAGGTTCGTGTGTTCGTATTCGACGCTCAGCTCATCGAGGGTCCAGAGCACCTTCTGAACGTTGTAGGAAGTGTGCCGTCCGTAAAGGTGAATCATATCGAGCTCCCTTAAGCCATGAGCCAGCGTGCCTTTGCATCCTTCCCCGGCACGAGTCCGGTATTATGCATCGACCAAGGTGCCGGTAGACGCATAGTGCGTTTATGATCATACGGAAGAATCCTGCAAATTCGGGAGAGGACGATGGGACTATTCAGGCTCTGCTTTCTGACCTTGTGTCCATTGGCGTCAATCTTCCTCATATCATGCACGCCGGACAGATCTTCCCAGACGGAACCGACCTTCGACAGCAATGACATCGGCGGCGTTGTCTCCAGTCTCACCGGCCCGGAAGCAGGCGTGTGGGTGATCGCCGAAACAGCCGATCTCGGCACTCGTTTCGCAAAGATCGTGGTGACGGATGCCGAGGGTCAATTTGTGATGCCGGATCTTCCCGAAGCCAACTATCAAGTCTGGGTGCGCGGATACGGTCTCGATGATTCGGCCAAAACACCGGCGCGCCCGGGTGCACGACTCGAACTCACCGTCGCACCGGCCGCGAGCCTTGCAAGTGCCGCCGAGGTGTATCCGGCAGCCTATTGGTACTCCATGATGAAGCTGCCGACCGAGGCAGAACTCGAATCCATCCCGGGGGGACTCAATCAGTATCTAACCTGGATGAAGAACATGGGGTGTGTCGGCTGCCATCAGATGGGGCAGAAATCGACCCGAACTCTGCCGTCGAGCCTCGCTGCCCTGGAGTCGTCCGAAGAGGCCTGGCAGCAACGCATTCGCTCGGGCCAGGCCGGTAACAACATGGTGCGTCTTGCAGCAGGGCTGCTGCAGGGTCTGCCGATCAAATATCTCGCAGACTGGACCGATCGCGTCGAGGCCGGAGAACTGCCCCACGAAATCCCGGCCCGACCATCGGGACTCGAGCGCAACGTCGTTGCCACGGTGCGAGACTGGTCGACGGCAGCCGCTTATATGCATGACTTGTCCGGTACTGACCGGCGCAAACCCACCGTCAACGGTAACGGCCTGATTTATGGCGCGCCCGAACTCAGCACCGATGACATGCCTATTCTCGACCCGGTGGCCAACACCACTTCGCATTTCACGGTACCCGTGCGGGATGCGGACACGCCCACAACCAACAGCCAGCCCGTTGTTGGACCTTCACCTTATTGGGGAGACGAGGCCATCTGGGACAGCAAAGCAAACATCCACAATCCCATGCTGGATCAGGACGGCCGCGTTTGGCTGACCGCTCGCATTCGCGGACCGGAAAATCCGGACTACTGCCGTGAGGGCTCCGAGCACCCTTCGGCAAAACGTTTTCCAACGACGCGAACCGGCCGGCATGTGGCCGTGTTCGATCCGGCCACCGGGGAATACCAGTTCGTCGATACCTGTTTCTCCACTCACCATCTGCAATTCGCCGAAGATGAGGACAACACGTTATGGACCAGTGGCGGCGGTCAAGTTGTCGGCTGGGTGAATACCAGACGTTTCCTCGCAACCGGCGACTCCGCCGCATCGCAAGGCTGGGCGCCACTCATACTCGATACCAACGGCAACGGTCGCCAGGATGAATGGGTCGAGCCGAACGAAGCGGTGAATCCGGAGCTCGACAAGCGGGTACCCGCCCGTTTCTACGCGGTGATGCCCAATCCTGCCGACGGCTCCGTATGGGGTTCGAACGCGTTTCGTTATCCAGGCAGCATCGTGCGTTACGACCCCGCCACGAACCTCGGCGAGATTTACCATGTACCGCTGCCTGGATTTGGCGTGCGCGGCGCGGATATAGACCGCGAGGGGGTCATCTGGGTGTCCCTCGGCAGCGGTCATCTCGGTCAGTTCGATCGGCGCAAGTGCACGGGACCGCTGAACGGTACAGCGGCAACGGGCGATCACTGCCCCGAAGGCTGGACTTTTCACGACCTGCCGGGGCCCGCGTTTATCGATTTACCCGGCTTCAGCGTCGAATCGAGTTATTACACGTGGGTTGATCAGCACAACACCCTTGGCCTCGGCGCGAACGTGCCGATCGTTACCGGAAATCTGTTCGATGGCGTGCATGCACTTGTTGACGGTGGCTTCATCACCTTGCGCATTCCCTATCCCATGGGTTTCTACACCAAGGGTTTCGAAGGGCGCATTGACGATGTCGATGGGGGCTGGAAAGCACGTGGCATCTGGGTATCCAGTGGTGACCGCACGCCCTGGCTCATGGAGGGCGGCAAAGGTTCGAAACCGTTGGTCGTCAATTTCCAGATGCGCCCGGATCCGTTAGCGCACTGAATAGAGGCAAGTGTGGTGACTGTGGGGCCCGCCGATCAGCTTTCAGCGTTGATCTGTTTGCGCTGGTCAGCGCCGTGCTGGCGCTTGTGGGCACGCGCATCTGCATAAATCTTCAAGACGATGAGCAATACCAGCGCGGGCAGTGGAGTTTCCAGCAGCATAACGACAAATCCCCCGAAGATGATCGTCAGGTGCATGACGACAACCCGCTTGTAAGGCTCGTTCATCTGCTGCGAAAGTGTCTTGTGAATGTATTCCCGGCAACCGATGAAGTTGCGATAGAACGACCATCCATGGCTGATGGCCAACGCTGACAAGGCGGGCCACAACAACATGAAGTCTTCGGCGACTTCGGAAATCTGAGTGCCATCGTTGGTTCCAAGCCCTTCTACGAAAAATCCGTAAACGAACAACAGGATGAGCAGGGTTGTGGAACTCGAATTATGTGTTGCTGGTACGGGCTGAGCGGATTCTTCCGCAACGTTTTCGATCTCGGCTCGGGGTTGGTCCGCTTCGCGTGTTGGTGATACGGCATCATCCGCTCTGGACCTGTCCACCAGGGGCATGGCCATGGCTTGCCGAAACTCGCTCATGAGTTGGATGCTTGCCGAG